>JAPUHZ010000392.1 GCA_027297485.1 Deltaproteobacteria bacterium | reverse complement strand
TTTCCAGCTGTCCAGGGCACGGGCCACATGCCCGCCATAGAAGTTTCCCGTGTGATAGATGCGTCCTTCGCTGGGATCAATTAGCGGGTTGTCGTTAACCGAGTTGATTTCCCTCTCGAGAGTGACGCGATGTTCTCTCAGGGCATCTAGGGCAGGGCCTAATCCTTGGGGAGCGCAGCGCAGGGAATAGGGGTTCTGGATGGCCTCATCGGATCGTGTAATTTCTTGCGCCGCATCCTGGCGTTTTCTACCTATACGTCTACGAATCTCATCCAGATTGCGGACATACCGACTCCCCTCAAGCAACTTGCGACATATGGCCCCGGCCTTTATCTGTCCAGGATGGTTTTTAACTCTCTGGATGATTTCCCGAAACGGATCATCCGTGCCCTGGAGGGCCTCCAGGGCCAGACCGGCGCAGGCCAGCGTTAATAAAGAGAGATAAGCGCCATCATGAATCACCAGCGATCCAATGCCGGTCATGACGGTGGTCCCGTTGATCAAGGCAAGCCCTTCTTTAGCTTCCAGGTGAATGGGCTCTAAATGGGCCTGCCGGAGAGCCTTCCTGGCCTCTATCTTGTGGCCTCTATAGAAAACTTCCCCTTGACCCAGCAGAACGCGCCCGATGTACGCGGATGGTATGAGATCGCCGCTTGCACCGACCGAACCGTATCGTGGCACAGCGGGAGTTATGTCTTCATTCAGGATGTCAAGAAGTCTCTCGATCACCACAAGCCGTACGCCCGAATAGCCTTTAGACAATGCGTTTGCCCTTAGCAGGATGGCGGCCCGGACGGTATCGACTGGCAGAGGCGCACCGGTTCCACAGACCATGTATTGAAAGAGGTTCTCTTGATGGTGTGCCAGTTCGTTAGAGGGTATGAGGAAACGGACATTGCCGCCGAAGCCCGTGTTGACTCCGTAGATGATCTCTCCGCGTTCGAGTTTTTCTTCTAAGATCTTGCGCGAGGAAAAAATCCTTTGCCGCACCTCAGGGTCTTGGCTGAGTTCGACCCTGACCTTTTCTCGGGTGACGGACGCAACGTGTTCGATGGTTAAATGGTCTCCGGAGATTTCTATCTTATGAGGTGCGGCGACCATGCTTAGGCTCATATCACTCTACTTTCCTTCAATGAGCATCAAGTCGGGATCTTCAAGATGCTGAATGACTATGTTAAAGAACCGTGCAGCCTTTACCCCATCGATGACTCTGTGATCGAAAGCGAGAGAAAGGGGCATGATCTTTCTAATCACAATCTGTCCGTCTTTCACGACTGGTCTGTCCTCGATCTTTCCTATTCCTAGGATAGCTACCTCGGGATAATTGATAATAGGCGTCCCGTAGGACGCGCCAATCACGCCGTAATTGGTAATCGTAAATGTGCTTCCCTTAAGCTCCGAAAGGTCGATCTTTCTCAACCTCGCTTTCTCTGCGAGCTTGCCGATCTCTCTGGCCAGGTCCAGAATGGTTTTCTGATCGGCCTGCTTTATGGCAAAGACCATCAGGCCGTCGGGGGTATCGACAGCGATCCCGATGTTGTAATATTTCTTAAGAACGATTTCTCCCAATTCGTCATTCAGTGTGGCGTTAAGATAGGGATGGGCCCTCAGTGCCGGGATGACCGCCTTAATGACAAAGGGGAGATAAGTAAGTTTAATGCCCCTTTCTTTGGCCCGGACATTTGCCAAGTCCGTAATGTCTGCATCCTCCCAGATGGTTACGTCGGCGACGCGCTTGGAGGCTTCTGCCATATGCTTGGCAATCGTACGCCGCATTCCCCGCAGCGGCACCTTTTCCACAAGGCCATAGGGGTCAGTTTCTTTACCAGCCTCGGCCGGAAACTTCCCAGCTGCCTTTTCAACGTCTTCCTTCGTAATTCTACCTCCCGGACCGGTTCCTCTTACCTTTGCTAAATCGACCTGGAGATTTTTCGCTAGGGCCCGGATAGAAGGAATCGCTTGGATAGCCGACATCCTCACAGTCTCTTCCGCTTTCTCTAACGCCCCTACCACTGTACCCGTGTCTTTCTCTCTGGCTCCCTCGGTAACAGAGGGGTCCGCCCCTTCTTCGATGCTCACCAGCACCTGCCCCACTTTAATGACATCCCCTTCGACACCATGCAGTTTCACGACTTTTCCAGTATATGGGGAGGGAAGAGCAACTACGGCCTTATCCGTCTCAACCTCAACCAGGTCTTGATCCTCCTTAACCCACTCTCCCTCTTTGACCAGCCAACTGACAATCTCTCCTTCAGTGATCCCTTCGCCGATATCGGAGAAGTTAAACTCTCTCATCATCTCTCTCTGCCCCGTCAGCCTTAGAATTCCATGACCCTGTTAATGGCGCTTACCACGCTTTTAGTATCAGGCAGATAGTAATGTTCCATCTTCGGCAGCGGCATGACAGTGTCGAAACCTGTGACCCTCTCTACTGGTGCCTCTAAATAGAGCAAAGCCTCTTCATTGATCCGTGCGATTAACTCGGCTCCAAGGCCACAGGTTCGCGGCGCCTCGTGCACAACCACAGCCCTTTTGGTCCTTTTTACCGATTCAATGATTGTTTCTGTGTCCAAGGGATAGAGCGTGCACAGGTCAATAACCTCGGGATGGATTCCCTTCTCCTGGGCAAGCTTGGCTGCATGGAGAGTTGGCTGAAGCATGGCTCCCCAGGCTATTAGAGTGATATCGCTTCCGTCTAAGACTACCCGGGCCTGCCCTAGCGGAATGGAATAGTCCTCCTCTGGGACCTCCTCCCTCGTAGCTCGATATACCTTTTTCGGCTCCATAAAGATGACAGGATCGGGGTCTCGGATAGAAGAGATCAGAAGCCCTTTCGCTTGATAGGGAGTGGAGGGGACGACAACCTTAAGGCCGGGAGTGTGGACAAAAAAGGCTTCCATGCTTTCCGAATGGTGTTCAGGCGCATGGATTCCTCCCCCGTACGGGACCCTAACCACTATAGGGCAGTGATACCTTCCCCTGGATCGTGTTCTGATGCGGGCAGCTTGGGAGACAAGCTGCTCCATGGCGCCATAGAAAAATCCCATAAATTGAATTTCTGCCAGGGGTCTCAGCCCATAAACTGCCATACCAATCGCCACACCTACAATGGCGGATTCAGACAAGGGTGTATCCACAACCCGTATCTCTCCAAACTGCTCCAGCAGTCCTTGGGTTGCTCTAAACACCCCTCCACTTTTGCCCACATCCTCACCTAGTATGACTAGATTGGGGTCCTTCTCCATTTCTTGCCGTAGGGCAAGATTAACTGCCTCAACAATAGTTAATGGCACCATTAAAAATCCTTACTCTTTATCTTTTCCGTTACCCATCGCTTTGAGAAATGTCTCCATCTGTTTAGTGAGGTCGTGATTCAGGTCCTGGAAGGTGTAGCGAAAGATATCCCTCGGATCCGGAGGAGGAATCGACTCATGCTCCTTTACAGCCGCATCCACTTGCTCCTTTGCCTCGGTAAGGATTTTCTGGCCATAGGGCTTGTCCCATAGCCCTCTTTTTTCCATATACTTTCTGAAGCGCTCGATGGGGTCCTTCTTCCTCCACTGCTCAACCTCTCCCTGGGTTCGATAACGGGTGGCATCATCGGCCGTCGTATGGTCCCCCATCCGATAGGTAACACACTCAATAAGGGTGGGGCCTTTTCCCGACCTGGCTCGCTCCAGCGCTTCCTTTGTGGCCTGGTAAACAGCCAAGACATCATTCCCGTCCACCTGGAGGCCTGCGAAGCCATAGGCGATAGCTTTTTGGGCCAAGGTTTGCGCTGCCGTTTGTCGACTTAAGGGGACGGAGATGGCCCACTGATTATTCTGGCATAGAAAGACGACTGGAAGTGAAAAAACTCCGGCAAAGTTGAGCCCTTCATGGAAATCTCCCTTGGAGGTGGCTCCATCCCCAAAGTAAACCAATACAGCGATTGGATCTCCTTTTGCCTTGGCAGCCCATGCGGCCCCCACCGCAATCGGGATGTGGGTTCCCACGGGAATGGTGATGGGGAAGTTATTCTGATCTTGTGGAGTCCAACTTCCCCGTTCATCTCCTGACCAGTACTGGAAGATCATCCTAAGCGGAAGGCCCCTCACGATAGAGGCTCCAGCCTCTCTATACGAAGGGAACGTCCAGTCCGACTGTTCTAGTGCAAATGCGCTTCCTACCTGCACGGCCTCCTGCCCGAGAAGAGACGGATAGGTCCTAAGGCGTCCCTCGCGCTGGAGTTTAAAGGCCCTTTCATCAAGGGTCCTGGCAAGGATCATCCACTCGTATAGCCTTTGTATCTCTTTATCATTGAGGAGGGGACGAAGTTCATCATCACAGTTGCCATTCTCATCAAGGATCTGGAGATGTTCAATGGAAAATTTCTCAATGACTCGCCTACGCAAGGCCTGGCCTGGTCTTAGCGCCCTTACAAAACCTTGGTTTCGCCTCATGCTATCTCACCCGCTTTAGGCCCAATGGCCGTAAACGAACCCCGTCTGCAAGTTGGAGAGTATTCCCAGATGTTGGAAAAATCGCGTAACAGCTGCAATGAAGGACGTAGTCACTCTTCTCTAATACGCAAATATTATACCAGCTTTTTGCCTCATAAACGAAACTTTTTTCAGTCACGGTTTGGAGTTCCTATTCATAATTCTTAATATTAGGTACAAATTTGGTACATTTTGGTACAGATTTTGCTACATTATAGTTAAGAGGCCGACCTAGATGATTCGTTGAGGCTGCTTTTCATCTCTCGGACGGCCTTGGGATATCGGAACAGGCCGCGAAGAGACGATGCCCACGGGTAAAAAGAGTCAAAATTCTTCTAAACAAAGTTCCATTCTGCCTTGGGCGGATGAGCTAGGTCCGTTAAAGACTCTCTTTCTCCACGATCCTGACTCTGGATTGAAAGCAATTATAGTGCTGGATAACATCGCCCGGGGGCCGGCCATAGGAGGAGTGCGGATAGAGCCCGATGTTACTCCTTTCGAAGTCTTCCGTCTCGCCCGTGCCATGACCTTGAAGAGCGCCGTTGCCGGTCTGCCCCACGGTGGAGGAAAGGCTGGGATCGTGGCTGATCCAATCAGGAGTAATCGAGACGCTCTTATCCGGAGCTTTGCGCGAGGCATTGCAGAATTGAGTGAATACATTCCGGGGCCGGATATGGGCACTGATGAAAGCTCCATGGCCATCATCTATGAGGAGACTGGCCGAGCAACAGGGTTACCACGCTCGCTAGGGGGCATTCCGGTAGACGAGATCGGTGCCACGGGCTTCGGTCTTTGCGAGTGTGCCGAGGTAGTCGCAGACAATATCGGGCTCAACCTAAAAGGCGCGCGGCTATCGGTTGAGGGCTTTGGTCATGTGGGGGAACATGCTGCTCGCTTCCTAGCCGACAAGGGTAGCGTCCTGGTTGCTGCCAGCGACATTCAAGGCCTGGTCTTTGACTCTAATGGGCTTGATCTCGCCGCTCTGGCTCGGGCCAAGAGAGAAAGAGGGACCGTTCTAGCTTATGAAAGAGGTGGGAAAAAGCTTGCCAAGGAAGAAATCTTTTCCCTTCCGTGCGATATTTTTATCCCCGCAGCTCGCCCGGGAACGCTGCACAGGGACAATGCATTAAAGCTTCGGTCCCGCTTGGTTCTTCAGGGGGCCAATATTCCCGCGACAACAGAGGCGGAGAGGATTCTCCATGATCGTGGGATTCTGGTCATCCCGGACTTCATCGCCAACGCCGGCGGACTAATCTGTTGTAGTGTGGAATATCAGGGGGGAAACGAGGAAACCGTCTTTGCGGTAATCAGAGAAAAGATCAGAACAAATACGGAAGTCCTGCTCAGGCGACTGCACGGGGAAAAGGTACTACCACGCGAGGCCGCCATGCGTATGGCCCTGGAGTGCCTGCGCGAATCGGGGGGTAGTTGCAATCGTTCCTCGTTCGCCGCCAAAGCAAAAGAGTCTTGCTTTGATTTAATTGGCGAAGAGCGACGATGAACCGAGCGGTAATTGTGGAACAGCTATCGCCGCGGCGGTGAAAAGAGCAGAAGCCTGAATAGACTGAATAAGGAATGAATTTCGAACTCACAGAAGAGCAGCGGATGGTTCAAGAGATGGTCCGCGCCTTTGTAGAAAAGGAAGTAAAGCCGGTTGCGGGCCAGATGGACCATGACGGTCTTTATCCGGCCGATCTGGTAAGGAGGCTCGGCAAAATAGGTCTCATGGGGATGTTTATTCCGGCAGAGTTCGGCGGCTCAGGCATGGACCATGTCTCCTATATCATCGCCATGGAAGAGATCTCCAAGGCCTGGGCCTCACTGGCAGCGATCATGACCGTAAACAACTCGCTCGTTTGTAATTCCTTACTACGGTTTGGGAGCGAGGCCCAGAAGAAAAAGTACCTGGTCCCGTTGGCCCAGGGGGAACGCCTTGGCTGCTATGCCCTGACAGAGCCTGGCGCCGGCTCCGATGCCGGCAGTATTCAGACCCAGGCCAAAAGGGAAGGCAACGATTACGTGCTCAACGGCACCAAACTCTTCATCACGAACGGCAAGCACGCTGACCTAGCCATTGTCTATGCTGTCACCCGCCCTTCCCGAGGCAAAGAGGGGATCTCCGCCTTCATTGTAGAGAAGGGCATTCCCGGTTTTTCGGTCGGCAAGCTGGAGGATAAGCTCGGCCTGCGTGCGTCTGATACCGCCGGGCTTATTTTTCAGGACTGCCGTGTCCCCAAGGAAAACCTCTTGGGAGAGGAGGACGCAGGGTTCAAGATCACGCTGGCGACCCTGGACGGGGGTCGAATCGGGATTGCTGCCCAGGCCGTCGGGATCGCGCAGGCGTGCCTGGCGGAATCATTGATCTACTCAAAGCAGCGCCAGCAGTTTGGTCGGCCGATCGGCGATTTTCAAGCCGTCCAGTGGATGCTGGCCGACATGGCTACAGAGATCGATGCGGCGAGGCTTCTGACCTATCGTGCTGCCTGGTTGAGCCAGCAGGGGAAGAGGGTCACGAAGGAAGCGGCTATGGCTAAGCTCTTCGCTTCGGAGGCAGCGAACCGGATTGCCTACAAGGCCGTTCAGATCTTCGGGGGTTATGGATATATGAAAGAGCTCGCGGTAGAGCGCTTCTTCCGCGACGCTCGGGTCACCACACTATACGAGGGAACTTCTGAGATTCAGCGGCTCATCATCGCGCACCACCTCATTCAGGGAGAGATGCTTGCTCATGAATCATACGGAGAAGCGTTTTAAAAATTTCTCCGATATTGAGATTCAAAGGCTCTACGGGCCGGAGGATGTCAAAGACCTCAATGATCCGAGCAATCTCGGCCTTCCCGGGAATTTCCCGTTCACCCGCGGGATCTATCCTACGATGTACCGAGGAAGGCTCTGGACCATGCGCCAATTCGCGGGTTTTGCCAGTGCCGAAGAGACCAACCGACGGTATCGTTTTCTTCTGGACCGTGGAAACACCGGCCTCTCCGTTGCCTTCGACATGCCGACCCTTATGGGATACGACTCCGATCATCCCAGCTCCAAAGGGGAGGTCGGAAAATGCGGTGTGGCTATCGACTCTCTCTCCGATATGGAGACACTTTTTCATGGAATCCCCCTTGACCGGGTCAGCGTATCGATGACCATCAACGGTCCCGCGATCGTTCTTTTCGCTATGTATCTTGCAGTTGCAGAACGGCAGGGAGTCGACACCAAAAAGCTTCGTGGCACGCTGCAAAATGACATCCTAAAGGAGTATTTCGCCCAAAAGGAATGGATCTGTCCGCCAGGGCCATCTCTCAAGCTTATCAATGACACCATTCGCTTCTGCGTCGAGTCGGCACCGCGCTACCACCCCATAAGCATCAGTGGCTACCACATCCGTGAGGCGGGATCCACGGCAGTTCAGGAACTGGCCTTTACGCTTTACGATGGATTGACCTATGTGAGGTCGGCGATCGAGGCGGGACTGAACGTGGACGATTTTGCTCCCCTCCTCTCCTTCTTCTTTAATGCCCACAACGATTTCTTCGAGGAGATCGCAAAATACCGGGCTGCACGCCAACTCTGGGCGGTCGAGATGAGGCGGCGATTCGCGCCAAAGAATCTGGCATCGTTGGCACTTCGTTTTCATTCCCAGACCGCTGGGTGCAGCCTCACCGCGCAGCAGCCTTACAACAACGTCGTCCGGGTTACCCTCCAGGCGCTGGCAGCTGTCCTGGGAGGTACCCAGTCGCTGCACACGAACTCCTTCGATGAATCGCTGGCCCTCCCCTCCGAGGAGGCGGTGAAGATTGCCCTTCGAACTCAGCAGATCCTTGCCCACGAATCCGGCGTGACAAACACGGTCGATCCGTTGGGGGGATCCTACTATCTGGAGTGGCTGACAGACCGGATGGAGGCCGAGGCGAAATCTTACTTCGATAAGCTGGACGAGATGGGGGGAATGGTCCGTGCCATCGAGCTAGGCTTTCCTCAAAACGAGATCCACCGGGCTGCCCTGGCCTACCAGAAAGAGGTGGAGTCCAAGGAACAGATTATCGTTGGGGTCAACGCCTACACTGAGCCAGATGAGAGTCCTATCGAAATCCTCAAAATCAAGGGGAACGTCGAGCGGCGGCAGATCCAAAAATTAAAACAGAGAAAGAGGCACCGTAATGCGCAAAAGGTGACCTCCGGATTGGATCGTCTCACACGGGCTGCCGAGGAAAACGGCTATCTCATGCCGTTGATCCTAGATGCGGTGCGCTCCGAGGCCACAGTGGGGGAAATCTGCGACGTATTGCGAAAGGTCTATGGCGAGTATCGAGAGTCCATTAGCCTTTGAACAGACAGAGACAGAGGAAAAGATTTGGGCTGTCTCTGTCGCAAAACTCTGTCTCATCCGATGAAACTCGGTCGCTTTGAAATCTATCCCCTCCTCGACGGCCACTTCCGTCTGGACGGTGGCGCCATGTTTGGTGTGGTCCCTCGGGTCCTCTGGGAGAAAACCAACCCCCCTGATGATCGCAACCGGATACTGCTCGCGCTCGGCGCGCTGCTGGTCAAGGCGCACGGGAAGCATGTTTTGATCGATACTGGGATCGGAAACAAGGGGGACGAGAAGTTCTGCGACATCTATGCCGTGGATCGTCAGCCGTCGATTGAAGAGTCCATGGCAAAGATCGGCCTCACCCCCAAAGATATCCAGATCGTTATCAATATCCATTTTCACTTTGATCATGCGGGGGGGGATACGACGCTAACGAATGGCGGCCGTATCGTCCCCACCTTTCCCAACGCGGAGTATTACGTTCAGCACGGTGAATGGCAGTTAGCCATGACACCTAATGAGCGGACCCGATCAAGCTATCTTTTAGAAAACTACGAAGTTCTCTCCAAGTTGGACCGGTTGAACCTTTTAGATGGCAATGCCCAGATCATACCAGGCATCCAGGTAGTTAAAACCCCGGGGCACACCGAGCACCACCAGTCAGTGATCGTCCAGTCCGAAGGGGAGACCGTCTGCTTTCTCGGAGACCTGATCCCAACCAGCTCCCATCTCCCGCTTCCCTACATCATGGGATACGATCTCTTTCCCCTGACTACGCTCGAGACCAAGCGGAAATTGTTGGAGCAGGCCCATGAGGAAGGATGGGTGCTGGTCTTCCAACATGATCCCAAGGTGAGAATGGGACGGTTGGAGAAAATCGACGGAAGGTATTGGCTAAAAGAGATCAAGAACACCTAGGGCATTAAGTTGAACGCTCAGCAAGGAAGCCCGGTTATGCTCACGCCTCACGAGAAAAAACTCCGCGTTCTCATCGCTAAGGTAGGCCTGGACGGGCATGACCGTGGCGTGAAGATTGTAGCCCGAGTGCTCCGAGACGCCGGGATCGAGGTACTCTATCTCGGTATTCACAATACCCCAGAGGAGATTGTCAATTCGGCAATCCAGGAAGACGTTCAAGCCATTGGGCTGTCAGTTCACTCCGCAGCGCACATGACGCTATTTGAGGAGCTGTTGAAGCTCCTCAGGAAAAATAAGGCCAAGGACATTGCCGTCTTCGGCGGTGGGATTATCCCCCACGAGGACATCCGTGCCCTCAAGAAGATGGGGGTAAAAGAGATCTTCACTCCCGGGGCGCCTCTGGAAGAAATCGTTCGGTTCGTAAGGTCGCTCGGTACAAAAGGGCCAGAGGCAGCGTCGCCGGGCTTTAACTGTTGACGCAACACCGAGGTTCACATGCGCCCTGTCTACATGATTACAGGAGGAATCACCAAGTTTAAAAAGGCCAATCCCGACAAAGACTTTCGCTACATGGTAAAAGAGGCCTTTGACTATGCCTTGACTGATCTACCACGGTTGACACTGGATCGAATCGACGGGAGCGTGGGCTCATACTTCTCCGACCATTTTACAAGACAGCTCAAGGCGGCCAGCATGGTCCAGGACTATCTCGGTCTCTGCCCCAAGCCTTCCAAGCGGGTCGAGGGGGGAGGTGCAACTGGAGGCCTGTGCTTTCAGGCGGCCTGGGAGGCTGTCGCTTCCGGGCGGATGGAGGTCTGCCTGGCCTTTGGCTTTGAGACCATGTCGCGAGTCAACACCTGGAAGGGGAATGAGTTCATCGCGCTGGCATCGGACACAAACTTCGACTACCCGGTGGGAGGTTTCTACTCAGGTTACTACGCGATGATGGTCCGGCGCCACATGTATGAATTCGGCACCACTGTGGAACAGCTCGCCCATGTCTCGATCAAAAACCACGCCAACGCGCAGTTCAATCCCTACGCCCAGAGCCCCATGAAACTTACAGTGAAGGATGTCCGCTCGTCAACCATGGTAGCCTCCCCATTGACGCTGCTCGATATCTGTACCATGTCGGACGGGGCCGCCGTGGCTATTCTGGCCTCAGAGAAGATGGCCGAGAAGCTCTGTGACGCGCCGGTGAAAATTACCGGGATCGGTGCGGGAACAGACACGATGCGTATGGCCGACCGTCCCCATGGCAAGGTGGTCCTGTTACCGCACGAAAAGTCAAGCGATTATAAAGACCTGAAGTACCCCGGGGTCCACTCTTTCCGAGCGGGACGGATGGCTGCAAAGCTAGCCTACGCGATGGCGGGGATCGATAATCCAATAGAGCAGATCAGCTTTGTTGAGCTCCATGACGCTTACAGCTCCTCAGAAATTCAGACGTATGAAGACATTGGGCTGTGCCGGTATGGCAAAGGAGGAAAGTTTGTTGAGGAGGGCCACCCGTTCATGTCGGCAATCGATTACGGTCTAAGGCTAAAAAAACAAGGAACCCTTCCGGTTAATCCGTCTGGAGGATTGCTTGCCTGTGGCCATCCCGTCGGCGCGACGGGACTGATGCAAGCGGTTCTCGCTTTTTGGCAACTCCAGGGGAGAATAAAAAGGCATCTGGGCAATAACCGGCTTCAGATCAAGAACGCAAAGCGGGGTCTCATACACAGCCACGCCGGCACAGGAACCTATATCACGGTGAGCATCCTAGAGAGGCCTTAGGGCATCGAAGAAAAGAGGCTTTATATGACAGCTAAAAAGACACACCTTCCAGAATCCGAGGAGGGAAACGTTCTTTATAGTGTGGATCCCATTATCTTGAAATGGCATTACGAAGTCGACTACATCCACTCCTACGCCCAGGATTCCCCCTTTTTCGCTGGCCTATCCAAGGGAAAGCTTTTAGGCAGCGTCTGCACAAAGTGCCAGTATAAGTTCGCCACACCCCGAGCGCACTGCATGGAGTGCGGCGCCAAGACCGAATGGATGGAGCTCCCTCTAGAGGGAAAGGTCCACACCTTTACGACCTGTTTTTTTGGCAGTGAGTCTTTCCTGAAGGAGACTCCGTTTACGCTCATCCTGGTCGAGTTTAGGGGGGTCCATACCCTTTTTCTCTCCCGGCTGGTGGGTGTGAAGCCGGACAGGGTCAAGATCGGAATCCCCGTAAAGGCGAAGTTTCGCCGAAACAGCAAGTTCGAGGTAACGGATACCTATTTTGTAGCTATGTAGTGCCGTTCGATGGATTTTGACCTGACAGAAGAACAGAGGGTTCTTAAACAAACAATTCGCGAGTTTGCTCAGAGAGAGGTCGCGCCAGGCGCCTCAGAGCGAGACGAGAAGGGGCGGTTTCCGCATGAGCTGATTCCTGAGATGGCCCAACTGGGGCTCTTTGGGATCATGATTCCAGAGGAATACGGAGGAGCTGGACTCGATGCCTTGAGCTTGGCCATAGTTATTGAAGAGCTTGCCCGTGTGGACGGGGCGATGGCTCTAATTGTTGCCTCCCATAATTCTCTCTGCTCGGAACATATCTATAACTTCGGGAACGACGAGCAGAGGAAAAGGTTTCTCGTTCCCTTGGCCCACGGGGAGAAGCTTGGGGCTTGGTCTCTGACAGAGCCGGGCTCAGGCTCGGATGCCGGAGCCCTTAAGAGCCGCGCCAAGCTCGATGGGAACCATTGGGTGATCGATGGCGAAAAACTCTTCACCACACAGGGATCAACGGCGGGTATTTATACCATCATGGCATCCACTGACCCGTCCCGGAGAGCTAAAGGCATCTCGGCCTTTATTGTGGAGGCTGGAACACCAGGACTGAGCGTAGGAAAGGTGGAGAACAAGCTGGGTGTGCGGGCCTCTGATACCGCATCATTGCAGCTTGAAGGCCTACGGGTGCCGAAAGAAAACCTGCTGGGGAAACTTAACGGCGCTTTTGAGGATGCTTTAAGGGTCTTGGACGGTGGACGCATTGGCATCGGGTCTATGGCGGTTGGGCTTGCGCGCGGTGCGTTGGAGGAATCGACCCGGTATGCCAAGCAACGGCAGCAGTTTGGGCGACCAATAGCGACCTTCGAGGCGATTCAGTGGAAGCTGTCGGACATGGCAACTGAAATCGACGCCGCGCGCCTCATGGTTTATCGGGCAGCGCAACTCAGGGGCATGGGCCAACCCTTTAAACGGGCAGCATCTGAAGCCAAACTCTTCGCCTCCGAGGTCGCCATGCGGGCAACGACACAGGCCATTCAGATCCATGGGGGATACGGATACCTTAAGGATTTTCCTGTTGAACGATATTTCAGAGATGCCAGGGTTTGTGAGATTGGGGAAGGGACTTCGGAGATCCAGCGAATGGTGATCGCGAAAGAACTGTTAAGGTCAGGCTGAATCGTTATTGGTTACTCGTTGACTCGATTAACAAATACACGAATATACGATTAACGAATCCACACGATGCCGAGCGATCTCGCCAAGCGGATTCTAAAGGGTGATGTCCGTGCAGCGGCCCAAGTGCTGACCCTGGTTGAGAATAGAGACCCTCGGGCAAGGGCTATTCTGAAGGCCATATATCCTCAGACGGGGAAGGCGCATATAATCGGCATAACCGGGGCTGCAGGGACAGGAAAGAGCGTCCTGATCGACCGGATGACGGCTCTACTCCGAAGCTGCAAAAAAAAGGTGGGAATTCTCACAGTGGATCCCACTAGCCCTTTCTCTGGAGGAGCCCTCTTGGGAGATCGAATCAGGATGCGGGATCATTTTTTGGACGAAGGAGTTTTTATCAGGAGCCTGGCCACCCGTGGAGGTTCGGGTGGAGTCTCAGCCGCCGTCAGGGACTCGGTCCATCTCCTCGATGCTGCGGGAAAGGAGATC
>JAPUHZ010000391.1 GCA_027297485.1 Deltaproteobacteria bacterium | reverse complement strand
CGTTATTGGGGTCCCGGGAAATTGTCGAGAGGGTTATATAAGGGCCGCCATCCATATAATGGTGGCGCATGATCGGGATTTCGAAGATGTCTACGTCCTTTCCCACCTTGATCACCTCTTTGACAGGCGCTTCTTTTTTTTCTACGACGATTGGAGGAATCCTTTGGTCCTCCCTCTCCAGACATATCTCCGCCATCCGCTCACGACTCATTTCTTTGGGCACGCCTAGCGCAATCTGACACTTGCCCTGCGATATCTCACTGTTCATGACCAGCTTGATCTCGCTGGGCTTACCGTGGAGATTCAAAGGATGGTCAAAGATAAGGATAGGGAACTTTTTCATCGCGCCCAGATGCTTGATGATAGCGGTGACATCAAAATGGGCAGGGTCCACTTCCTTCTCGATATGTACGACTTCATTGGGAATCTCTCTACGACAATCTTCCAGAAACGTTCTTAGACTCTTCGCCATTGTTCCTCCTCGGTTATAAAAAGATCTTGGATGAAATAAAAAAAGTAATTAAAAGTTCTTACCCTGAACTCCATTCATTGTCAACGTTTGCGGAGGCCTGCGCCCTGGAGGAAACCTCAGGCGCCTGCGAAGTTGAGCATCGGATGGCCTCCTTTCCGGTTAATAGCCCTGTCATCGCTCGTAGGAAAAAAACCCGTGAGGCATTCTGTTTGTAAGATCAATAGAATCTACCCTCGATTTGACACAATAGCTTGTTGTAAGATAGTTTTTCCGGCAAAATACTCATCGGTGGGGAGCCCGTTCTCTACCGTACAGCCCGAGGATCTTCAATGGGCGTTGGAAGTGGGTCGCAACCATCCAGAGGAGGATTAAGCTATGGCAAGCCTTAGCCTACCTATCAACTTCAAGAGATGGATTGAGGAGCATCGCCATTTATTGAAACCTCCGGTCGGAAATAAGGTGGTCTACGAAGACACGGAGTTTATTATTATGGTGGTAGGAGGTCCAAATACTCGAAAAGATTACCACATTGATGAAGGGGAAGAATTCTTTTATCAAATTGAGGGTGATATCACCCTGAAGGTTATGGATAATGGCAAACCGAAGGATATCGATATACGAGAGGGTGAAATCTTCCTTCTTCCCCCGAAGGTTCCCCATTCACCTCAGCGACCGGCCAACACCGTCGGACTCGTCATCGAGAGGCGGCGTAGGGAAGGTGAACTGGATGGATTTCAGTGGTATTGCGACAAGTGCAATACCAAACTTTACGAGGAATTCTTTCAGCTCACAGACATTGTGGCGCAACTCCCGCCCGTTTTTGATCGGTTCTGGAGAAGCGAGAAAAATAGGACATGCAATCAGTGTAGTGCCGTCATGGAGAAGTCTTAGCCCCGATCCGTGCAAGCCACAATGGATGACCTAGAAGAGGACATTCTATGGATTCCATTACCGACTGGTTCGAAGGCGTCACCCCCCTCCTGCCGGAGCCTCGCACGATTACCGTACCGTCCTCCGGACCCGCATCTATAGCCGGCCTCAAATTAGCGTTTCGGGAAGCCGGCCCGACCGATGCGCCCGCTTTGGTCATGCTGCACGGGATCGGTTCTAATTCAACCGGGTTCCGGAACCAATTCACGGGATTCAACGATGGCTTCCGAGCGATTGCCTGGGATGCGCCTGGTTACGGGGAGTCAAACGATTTTGCTGCGGATGCACCGCCAGCCTCCGATTATGCCGACGCGCTCGCGGCCCTACTTGACGCTCTTCTCATCCAAGATTGTCACTTGGTTGGTAGTTCGATGGGCGCGCTCATTGCGGTTACGTTCGCTGCGCGCTACCCGGGACGCGCGAAGACCCTTATCCTTTCCGGCCCGACAACGGGCCGGGGTGCCAGCTCCCCGATGGAACGTGAGGCGGCAGTAAGAGGCCGGATCGAGGTGATGGACAAATTTGGTCCCGAGGGACTCGCCCAGCGCCGAGCGGCATTTCTCCTAGCCCCCAACGCGCCACCGCATGTCGTCAGGGCAGCCCGCGACGTCATGGCCAGGACAAGGCCCAGGGGGTACGCCCAGGCGGCGCGCATGGTGGCCGGGGCCGATATTCTCCCCGAAGCTCGGCGTATAGTCACACCTACGTTGATCTGCCGCGGAACCGAGGACAAGCTGGGATCCGGCGCCCAGCCGCTTCAGGAGGCGATAGGAGATTCCGAGTTGCGAATGTTCACCGGCGTCGGCCACCTTATCAAGCTGGAGGCGCCCGGCCCTTTCAATGCGTGCATCCGCAACTTTATCTCAAAGCGCCATCGATAGGCGGATCATCGCCGGAGATACTGATGCAAAAACCGGGAGAAGGCCGTGAAGGGTGAAATAGACAACATTCACCACGTTGGCTTGGCGACGCGGGATCATGAAAACACGTTTGCGACGTATGAGAAGCTGGGCTTCGTGCTGACGCCTTTGTCCATCCATCAGTGGTCGAACAAGCCGGGTGAGCCCATCAGGCCCTCAGGGTCTGCAAACCGCTGTGCGATGTTTCGCGGCAACTATCTCGAGATCACCGCCCAAATCAGCGAGGGTGCAGCCGGGAAGTCCCAGATCCGCCGTGCCCGTTGGTTGGAGCGCTACGAAGGGTTGCACATCATTTGCTTTAATTCCGAAGAAATGACCGGCGTCGATGTGAGACTAAGAGAGGCGGGTTTTACTACTACCGGCGTGGTGGCCCTTGAGCGAGACGTTGATACGCCCGAAGGCAAGAGGACGGCAAAATTTGAGCGCGTGCTCTTTGCCGAATCAGAGGAACCTGAGGAATTTGTCCAGGTGGCGCATCACCTCACGCCACAGGTCGTTTTCCAAGAGCGGTACATGACCCATCCGAACAAGGCCATCGCCCTTTCGGACGTCATCTGTTGCGTCAGCGACCCCGATGAATACGAGTCTAAGTATACGAGAATCACGGGCCGCCCGGCGGTACGACGAGGTGTTAAGCGCGTCATATCACTGCCTCTTTCCCGAGTTACGATCGTCTCGCCCGGTGATCTGGGACAGGTGATTCCGGGAGCCTCCGCACCGTCACTTCCGTATATCGCGGGTCTCGGGTTGGTGAGCGAAGACCTCGGCGCCGTCGACCGTCTGTTGAGTGAACGTGAAATTCCGGCTGACAAGGTTGATGGCAAGATCATTGTTGCAGCAAGCACTGCATGCGGCGCCGCGGTGATCTTCGAATCCGCCTAGCGAATTCTCCGTTCTATGCCTCATTGCCATTATGTTTAAACCGGTTTCCGCGGGCGTTCGTGATTATCACGGAGACTCTACCGGACCGGACAAAGCCATAGCTCGCTTCATCTGAACAGGTTAATGGTGTAGACCCAGACGCATACCGAAGGCCCGTGCCAAAAGAGCGACCCCTACGGTCATCATCACCACAATGAAGCCTACCACAGAGGCTGCTTCGTATTGCCCACCTGTCATATAGTCAAGTTGGAGCACGGCTAGCGGACGAGATCTGCTGGTAACCAGCAAAGCTAACGACCCGACGCTGCGCGCTGCGTAGATAAAATTCAAGACCCCTACCAACAGCAACGCAGGAGCCAAGATGGGAAGTACCAGGCGGTAAAGAGTGGTCCACCATGACCCCCCGGAGATCCAAGAGGCCTCCTCCAAGTCGAGACCCAACTGTACCAGGTTCGCCTTGATGACCTGTACGCTCAGAGTCATGTGGGCGAAAACACTGACCAATATCAGCATTAAGATGGACCCATAAAGAGGACGAAGAAAGGGAGTCCCGAGAAAGAGCCACAGGTACCCAAGACCCAGAATGATACCGGGGAGCGAATAGGGAACCCAGGACAAAATATCCATAGCGCCTCGTCCCCAGAACTTCGATCGGACAGTAATATATGCGACGATGGAGAAGAACATCACCGACAACAGAGAAGACCCAATGCCCAAGATCACTGTGTTGCGCAATGAGGCTAGGAAAAAAGGATCACTAAAAATCTCCCGCCACTGGTTCAGGGTCCATGGCTTGGGAATATAAAAAAATCCAAAAACGTGCATGAAGGTGCCAATGCCTAAAAGAGCTATCGGAACAATTGTGAGTAGAGCGACAGTAAATACGACCAGGGAAAAGGCCGGCCATTTCCATCGGCCTAAAGCCAATAGCTGGCCTTTGTACCGACCTGTTATGGTGGTATAATGCTTCCGCCCGATCACCCAACGCTGCAAAATTATTAATGGAAACAAGATAGCCAGTATCGAGATACTCAATGCCGTGGCGGCCCCGAACTCCGGTTCCTCTGCATTGACCAGGGCGTAAATCTGTGTGCTGTATACGTCAATCCGCTGAGGCGAGCCTAAAATCAACTCGATCTCGAAAGCCTCTAGTCCACGGATCGTTCCCAACAATAGAACTATCACAATCGCCGGCGCCATCACTGGAACCACAATACGAACCAACGTACGTAAAGGATTGGCGCCAGCCATCCAGGATGACTCTTCCAGAGAGGCGTCCATGTTCCGAAAAGCCGTTGCTAACAACATCACCTTTATCGTCAGGGTATTCGCCATGAGATGAGCCCAGACTATTCCCCACCAGGAGAACATGTCGAAGGGCCCCTTTTGCCAGGAAAACAACCACGCTAACGCCTGGTTGAGTAGGCCGTATTGCGGATGCAGAAGCAGAATCCAGCCTAAGGTGACAGACAGGGAGGGAAGGAAATAACCGACCCAAAAGAGAAACTCCAACCAGCCCCGACTGGGGAGATCCGTCCGCGCCAGTAGCCAGGCCAAGAAAATAGCAATAGGAAAAGAGATCCCTGTACGAGCCAGAGTCAGTGTGATCGTATTCCAAATGGCCCTTCCCATCGCCGGTTCTGAAAAAGCCATTCGCCACCCGTCTAATCCAAACCGGATGGGCTGTCCGGGAATATCCAATTGAAAGCTATATAGCACCAAGAGAAAAAGAGGATAGAGAACGCCCAGGATCAGGATTCCCAACACTAGAGTGCAAAGGATGCTCTGGGTTTCCCAGCGCCAAGTACCAAAACCAGGCCAAACTCGAACTCTCTCTCCCACAGTTATTCCGGGCATGAGCCAACCTCCCTCTGAGGAACAGTTATATCGCTCTACCTTCAAAACTGTCAATCTTTCAAACTCCCTCTGAAATTTCCGTAATCTCGTTCCATTGACAACACAGAGTGCATCGTTCTACATAATCAGGTCGTTAGAGCGAGTTTTGTCGATAGCGCAGGACAGATAAAGATGGACAATGTCGTTTTGAAGCTGGAGGAGATCAGCAAGGCCTTTGGTTCGACACGAGCCGTGGATCAATTTGCCATCGAAATTCACCAGGGAGAGGTCTGTACTCTACTTGGCCCCAGTGGATGCGGCAAAACCACCACCTTGCGGCTGGTGGGCGGTTTGGAAAGACCGGATCATGGAGAGATCAGCTACCAAGGTAGGACCATCGTCTCCGTGCAACATAACATCTTCGTTCCCCCACACAGACGAAACATGGGAATGGTTTTCCAATCATACGCTATCTGGCCCAATAAGACGGTATGGCAAAATGTGGCTTACCCTCTTCAGCTGCGGAGATTACCGACCAAGAAAGTACGTGAATTAGTCGCACAGGTGCTGGAGTTGGTAGGCCTCACGGGTTTCGAGGATCGTCCTTCACCCCTACTCAGCGGCGGGCAACAGCAGCGCGTCGCTCTGGCCCGTTCCCTCGTTTACGAACCATCCCTGCTCCTCCTGGACGAACCCTTCTCCAACCTGGATGCCAAACTAAGGGAGCAAATGAGGGTGGAACTCAAGCTTCTGCAGAGAAGGTTGGGTATCACCATCCTTTTTGTCACCCACGATCAAATAGAGGCCTTGAGCCTCTCCGATCGGATTGTAGTAATGAATCGAGGGCGAATAGAGCAGATTGGCCTCCCCCAGGATCTATACGATCATCCACAGACGCCTTTTGTTCGTGATTTCGTGGGTAAAACCATCCTTGTCCTTGGCAAGATCATCGAACATACGCGCGAAAATGAGGTCAAGTTGGCCCTGGACCGCAGCCCACAGTACACCCTGCGGAGTCAAAGTCCTGATTTTCGGCAGGACTCAATTGGCCAAGTCGTCTACGTGGCAATCCGCCCCGAGTCTATTGTCATTAAACCGGAAGAAGGAAGTCAAATCGGGTCCGACCGAGACAATAGGCTTACGGGCCAGATCAAGACCCTGCTTTTTGTGGGGGACCGTTACGAATGCCGAATCCAGCTAGGGAAAGAGAGCTTTCCCCTTTACTTGCCCCGAGACCAGGCCTGGCGAGAGGACCAGAATGTGACCCTCTCATTTCCCAAGGAGGCGGTTAGCCTGTGGCCGGTACCGGTCTAAACAAGCTTGGGATTATTTAAAAAGATTTATTGATTCCAATAAGCAAAACCCATGGCACAACCGATTCCCTGAATGGTCCTGTAACAGGGAATATAATCCACCATTGTCGCTCTCGTGCCCACCGCAGCCGCCGTAATAATCCAATTTCTGAGTTCCGACGTCCCCTCCACCAACACCGATGAAGGAATTCCGGCCAGATAAGCAGCGTCAAATTTTTCGAGAGCTGCTATGAATTCACGGTCGAGTTTCTCATCAATCCTAACGTGACTCAGTCCGCCGGATGCCACGACAACTGCCTTATTAATCTCTTTACAATTCTTTATTGCCGATCCCAGGCTCTTTCCGAACTCAAAGCACCTTCTTGGCGCAGGGGCTGGAGTATAAAAAGTGTTGACCATGATCGGTAGAACAGCATACTTCCCATCTATCATTAAAGACTGAAGAGGCCTCCCGAAGGCATGCCCAAGCCCGATCTCGAGACGCGGCTTCTTACACCATGCCGGATCAAATCCAGCATCCATAAGACTACCAAGCAAAAACGACGCGGCGGCCGGGTGGGCTCTGTATTTCCTTTTCTGATGAATGGGCGATTCACCTAAGTAAAAAAAGTTGGCACTAGCTTCAATCTCTTCCCCGATATGAATCACGAAGGGAGGGGTGTTATCCTCGAGAATGTTTTCCCTCTGGTCGTCACCTACGAGAATAACAATGTCAGGGGACCACTCGTCGAGTTTACGGCGGATGAAATCCATCCCTTCCTCACATCGCTTCATCTTGGCCTGCTTTGCCTCCAGGGTTAATTCTTTCGCAAGCTCAGGTTTCTCAGGACCAGGATTTTTGACCCTTGTTGGAAGGTCTTGCCACTTTTCCGGTGGCATTAGTAACTGAGGAGCGTGCGGAACAGCCAGACAACCTATGATCTCAGCCATTTTGGCCTCCTTAAAATGAAAAAATCACAACTTGAAAGGGCCACATTAGTGTCGTGCGAATGCGATGCGCTTCTAAGATACTATTGGACAACGGTCCTATTCTAATTTTTTGAATCTGCTTGCTGCAGGAAGTCAACCACAATTCGGTTAAATCTAAGTAACTGATCCCTTTGCACCCAATGGGCGCACTTATCGAATACATGAAGCTCTGAGTTTGGAATCATCTGGAGGAGCAGCAAAGACCGCTCTGTTGCAGCTCCGCGATCGTTGTTCCCCCACAGAATCAGGGTCTTTACCGTTAGTTTACTCAACTCTTCGTAAATCGGCTTGGGCGGAGGAGCCTCCCTTCGTTTTAATTGGGCCTCAAGGTTCTTCCCTATACTCATTGCATGACGTTCCTGAACAAGCTCCTCCGTCAATAGTTCCTGATTGTACAGAGTGCCCATGGTTAAAGTTCTTGCGTTCTCCAAGGTGGGAGTATATTCCCTTAGTCTTTTTGAATGCTCTCTGGCAAGCACCTCGGCTTGGGGGGAGCCTTTTGGCGCCAAGGTGGCGCTTGCAACGAGAACTAATCGGCCGACTCTTTGATCCTCTAACGCGATTCTCGCAGCTATATAGGCTCCCATGGAATTGCCGACCAGATGAAAATGATCGAGTTTTAAGGCGTCGACGAATGATCTCGCATGAGCTACTCTATACTCCAAAGAGTGATCCTCGGGGTTGTCGGTGTGTCCAAATCCAGGCTGGTCGAAGGCGTAAATGGTAAAACCGGATTCCGCAAGAGGCTCTATGTTCGGCCCCCAGTTAACAGTCGAACAGGCTCCAGGGGACCCACCGTGAATTAGCAACAAGGGATAGCCGCTACCTGCCTCTATGTAAAAGGTCCTGACGCCGTCAACGTCCAGGTATTCGCCTTTGCCTGAAATGTTCACTGGGTTTTTCAAAGCATGTGAGATGATAAGGATTTACCTGAGTATCTCCTTAGCCACCTTGGCCGCCTTTTTCGCATATGCAGCGTTCTCCTCTAGATCCTTTAGAAACAATGTCCGAGATTCTTCCAGAGTTATCTGCGTTTCCGGAGTCACAACTGGCACATCGAGCCGGCGGCTGTTTCCTTTGTTAATTCGCGTTACTGCCGTTTGCCCTTGTCGAGACAAATACCAATTAATAAAAACCTTGGCCGCATTGGGATGGGGTGCCCGA
>JAPUHZ010000390.1 GCA_027297485.1 Deltaproteobacteria bacterium | reverse complement strand
TCGGGCACGCCTTTCATTATCGTTCCACACATAGTTAAACCAAAGACCGCACAGCACTAAACCTACTGTGAGAAACAGAGATTGGAACAATTTGAATCCCCTTTTTTTCCTATATTCCTCCCAACAGGAGTCGATACCCAGGAAGATGCTAATCATCAATAATAAGATGAATGGGAGGATAGCTTTTATTACGATGGACACGGTCACAGTTGTAAAGTACTGCGGAGTGGCTATGTGCACAAGTCTTTCCGCTGCCCCCATCTTGGACCTGCCTTGTACGGCGATCGTGTGCTCACCTCCTTAGGTTGTGGTCGAGGAGGAGGGTGCCAGTAGAGGGAATTTTAAGAACCAATATTGTTTGGGAGAGTCAAGTCCACTTTTGGCTCATCCTACGTCCCCCGCCGGTTGCCGTAGAGCTCGATCTGGAGGCGGGGGGTGTAGCCAAAGCCATAGGCTTTGCAGAGATCAACAATCCACGGTGCCTTGTCGCGTAGCTCCCTTTTCGTTCTACCCTGCGCCATGATGAGGACACGGGCAGGGTCAACTTTTTTAAGCTTTTTCAGGATTTCTTGGATCTCGGCAAAATCCCGTCTGTGTTCCACCACAAACTTAAGTTGATAATCATACCTATCCATGAATTGTTGAATCACCGGAAAATTGAGCCTGTGCCCCTCATGCATCCGGGCAAACTTTCCTTTTTCCCGTTTCCACGGAGTGGAGTTTGAGAGCTTGGGGCTCATGGAAATGAGATCACAAAGCACCGGCTTAAAAATCGTCGCTGCTGTCTCTATGGTGATGTGATATTTTTTCTCCTTAAGCCGCCTGGTTAACTCTTCCAAACTCTGCGCAAGCAGCGGCTCGCCTCCTGTAATCACCACATGCCGGCTTGGGTGGCTTTTCACCTCCGCCAAGATTTGCCTTAGACTCCGCTCGTCACCCTCTGGCTTCCATGAGGTGTAAGGCGTATCGCACCAGACACAGCGCAGATTGCATCCCGAAGTACGGATAAAGACGGATGGCATTCCCAAAAGTCTCCCCTCGCCCTGAATGGAGTAAAACATCTCAGCGATGCGCATGAAAGGATCTTATCAAAGGGTCCTCTCGTAAGAAAGTTAGCCTGATTTGCCCCATACCATCTGACCCGAATCTTTGTACTCCTAAGCGATTCATAGAACGGGGAGTCAGATCTCGCACTATTATTAACCTCGCCTCACTCTCCTTCACTCGCATCTAGGTTGCTATCCCCCCTTTTTGGGTATTGACAGTAAGGGAAAAGGTGATAAATATGCCCCTGTCATAATATCAGGCTCGCAGATCCGCGGGTTTGACGTTTCGGTGTCGACAGTTTGAGTAAAACGAAACAACGGGTTGGCAGCTTTAAGGAAAGAAAGGAGAACGCAAATGGCTAACGGGAGAATCTTTCTGGTGGGACTCATTACTCTCTTGTCGCTGTCCATCTCCTCCCAGCTTTTTTCTCAGGGGGACGTGATCAAAGAGAGACGTGCGCTCATGAAGGCAAACAGCAAGGCCTTCAAGGCAATCAAAAAGGCCATCAAGGCAAAGGACTTTGCCACGATCGAGGCAAAGGCGGGGGTGATTGCCGCCAATATGGAGAAGTTGCCTAACCTATTTCCTAAGGGAAGCACTTCCGAAAAATCCAGGGCCAAGGCAGCGATCTGGGAGAAGTGGGGTCGTTTCACGCGGGTGGCGAAGTCAAATTATGAGGTGGCGGAAATGCTGGCTGAATCGGCCAAGGCTAAAGATGGGGATAAGGTAGCCATTTTAGTCAAGGGCATTAGCTGCAAGGGCTGTCACAAGCCTTTCCGAGCGAAGAAGAAAAAGAAAAAGTGAGAGCGATCGATCCCGACCCATCCCTTGATTTGAATATTAGCATACCCCGCGGCTAGCCGCGGGCACATAACCGATGGGGTTTCCAAAGGGGAGAAGCGGTAGCTCTTTCCCCGTAGCTCTTCCCTTTGGTCGACCTCGGGGTTTCAAACCCCGTGGTCGATATAATTTGATTAGTCTAGTGAGCCGTCAGCCTCCCGGCGCCGGTAAAACAAAGCCACGTATCCTATTTTTTTACGGGGAGGTCGAGATGTTGGGTGTTCATTCGCTTAAAAACATGTTCTGACGAGGGGCTTTGGTGGGTCCTTAGAGCCTAGCAACCGCTTGCAGACCTTTTGATCCAGGGTTGCAAGCCGCGCGAGGAACCGACAAGCGCAGGCGTACTTAGGAGGAGCGTCGGAGAGAGGCGGTAGGGCGCCATTATCTTAAATGCGTACATCCGGTAGGCTATTGGCAGATGGGCATTTTTCAACGGTCTGTTTACTTTTGCACTTTCACGTGTCATATTTAGCTTTCACTCCTTCTTGTAAAAATCCTCGCACATCGGATAGCATTCCACGATAATTCGTCCGACTTGGTAACCACATGGAATTCGGTGTATTCGACCATTTAGACCGCAGCAGTCTGGCGCTCAAAGATTATTACGAGGAACGCCTCAAGCTCATCGAGGCGTATGACCGGGCGGGTTTCTACGCGTACCATGTCGCCGAGCATCACTCGACCCCGCTCGGCATGGCGCCGTCGCCGAGCGTCTTCCTTTCCGCCGTAGCGCAGCGTACGCGGCGGCTTCGTTTCGGGCCCCTGGTCTACGCGCTGCCGCTCCATCACCCGCTTCGCTTGATCGAGGAGATCTGCATGCTCGATCAGATGAGCGGCGGACGTCTCGAGATCGGATTTGGCCGGGGTTCCTCACCCATCGAGATTGGACTCTATGGACAGAATCCTGCCGAGGCGCAGCGCATTTATGCTGAGGCGCTCGACCTGATCCTACAAGGCCTCTCCGAAAGGACGCTCAATTTTCAGGGCGAGTTTTTCTCTTATGATAATGTTCCGATGGAACTTGAGCCGCTACAAAAGCCGCATCCGCCGCTCTGGTATGGTGTCCATTCCCCTGAGAGCGCGGAGCGGGCTGCTCGCCGGGGTCTCAATATTGTCAGCCTAGACTCGGCCCATAAGACACGCGGCTTCGCCGATCGATATTGTGAGGTCTGGCGTGAGACCCGAGGAGATACTCACGGGATGCCCAAAATTGGGCTCGGCCGTTTCATCGTTCTCGCCGATAGCGACAAGGAGGCGCTCGACATCGCGCGCCGGGCCTATCCGAAATGGCGCCGAAGTTTTTACCATCTGTTCAAGCTGCGTGGAGGTGCTCCGATACACAACCGGCCACCGGATTTCAACCAGCTCACCGAGGCCGGCTTGGGCATCGCCGGGACGCCGGAGACAGTAGGTACCTTTCTACGATCACAGCTTTCAGATTCGGGGGCCAACTATCTCATTGGGCAATTCGCCTTCGGTGATCTGTCCCTCAGCGAGTCTCTCCGATCGGTTGAGCTGTTTACCAGGCATGTCATGCCTATATTATAAGAAGAACCCGTGGCTTGCCGTAAGCACAAAACCGATGGGGTTTCCAAAGGGGAGAAGTGGCCACTCTTCCCTTGTCATCAAGTCCATCGTTTGCCAGAATGCGGCGAGTGATTATGTCACAGTCTCAATTTGTGAACGGCTTTCGCTCTCTTCAAGAAGGGCGGTTTGTTGAGGCGATCACGGCCTTTCAGGAGGTACTGAAGGATCAACCGGATTCGGCAGAGGCCCAATTTAACCTGGGTAACGCCTACATCGGGCAGCGAGACTACGGTCGAGCCCTGGCCGCCTACCAAGAAGCAATCCGCCTGAAGCCCACGTTTGTCCAGGCGCAAACTAATCTGGGCTTTACCCATGCCAGGTTGGGGCAGCATGAGCAGGCCCTGGCTGCTTATCGGGAGGCGATCCGCGTACAGCCCGACTTTGTTGAAGCTCACGTGCAGCTCGGCCTGGCGTACCTGGAGCAGGAGGAGTTCGAGCAGGCCGTGGCGCCGTTGCGGGAGGCAGTCCGTTACGACCCGCAACAAGGTCAAGCTTACAGAGCCCTGGGATTCGCTTACTTCGGGTGTGCCGATTACACCGAGGCGGTCGAAGCCTTAGGTCAAGCCATGAAGTTGCTGCCTGAAGATCCTGAGACGCACTTTCATTTCGGTATGGCGCTTTATGAGCTTGCCAAGTACGATGCGGCCTGCGAGGTGTTTCACTGTGTCGTACGCCTGCAGCCGGAGAACTCACGGGCGCATTTCAACCTCGCTCTCGCTCATCTGGCCCAGGGGAAGCGCGAGGAAGCTGAGGCACGCTGTGCTACATTACGCGACCTCGATCCCGCCCTGGCCTCTGAGTTGAGTCAAGAAATCGAGCGCTCGCGTTGAAATGATAAAATTTTCTTTCTTGCACCGGTATCCTATGAGACGCAATTAAAGCGTCGTTTAGTTGCGTCCCTGAAGGTCCGCTGTGCTGGGGAATAAGCGAGCCTACAGGTCCTGTCAGTCGAATTGACATAACTGCTCGTTATCGGATATTGTCCACGCCAAAGCAGCAATCCGGGGGCAGTTCAGCTCTACCCGGCAGCCGCTTGGGTCTTCGGATGCGGTCTAGAATGTGGTCGCGCGGAGAATTTGTCAGTCTTGGTGATCATGCTTCAAAAGGAATTTCCTATCATTTTTCTTTTCCTGCAGATAATAGAACGTAGCCCGTTCCTGGATGACAAAGAAATAACTCCATGAGGGTTATCTATTTGACCGCGCGAGCTAAGACATAATCGAATGAACTGGGAATCTTAAAAAACTTCAGGAGCCAAAGGCCGATTCTCATCTCGATGTTAACAATAGGATCCATTCTCTCAGTTAAGTCCTTCTCTTTAAGTCGGCCTCTTGCATACTCCAAGAGTGGAGGAATGACGTGCTCAAATATTGACTGCACCTCTACCAGGCGAAATCCTGCCCAGGCGAGTTTTTTCACATAAAGGTTGCGCGGATAGAGGTTGTATTTTGGAATATCCCACATACGCCGAACGTTCCATTGACTCAAACGACTCCCTATGGACAAGTTCTTTTCTAAACCTATCACATCCGTCAACGTCAATCGTCCGCCAGGTTTTAGGACCCTAAAAGCTTCCCTAAAGAAGTCATCGCGCTTATTAAAATGAAAGGCACACTCTAATGCCATGATTGAATCAAAGGAGTTGTCACGAAAGGGTATTTGAGTGGCACTTCCATCTATAGGAATAATTTTGTCGCAGAGTCCCAGCTGCCTCACGCGGTTTTGGGCCTTGGAAACTTGGTGGAGGCATAAGTCTATACCGTAAATCTTTTTCGGCGAAAAGCGGTGGCGCCAAAAAATATCCTGATCGGCGAACCCAAAGCCCACATCTAACACCTGATCCTCGGAGCTAAGTGATGCAGTCTCTCCTAAGAGAGCTGCCAGCGCTTCTGAAGCATGATCTGCATCTTTCGGATGATCTCGCCAAAAGCCGAAGTTAAAGTACGTGCTGGAGCGGCCGAGCGCATTATTGATAGCGTACACTCGATAGCGTGACCTTGGCATCAAAGCAGGGCTATGGCTTCGGTTCCAGAGAGCACGAATTTTCTTTTGCAGTTCAACCACCGAGGACTCCAAGGTCAACAAAGCGCTGGTCTTACTTCATTAGAAAAGTCTATGAGACAGATCCCCTTACCAGCCCGAAATGCCATGGGGAAATAAGGATTATCAGCTTTATTGACCAGCCTGATATGATTAAAAAAATTCTTCAACATTTAGGCCTCTGGGAAGAATCCCACGCACCTCCGGGCAAGAACCAGAAAAAGAGAGATCACCTTTGACCCTTCCTACGGTTCGATAAACTCACCGTCCCGAGGGAGATCGAGGGATAGCCAGTTGATTTAAAACCCTCTTACCCCAATCGGGGGGCAGATGTCCAGTCTTATCTCTGGAAGCCTCTTGGGGCTTATGAACATAGGCTAGACTGGCTCCTAAAA
>JAPUHZ010000039.1 GCA_027297485.1 Deltaproteobacteria bacterium | reverse complement strand
GGTGTAGGTGTAATAATTCACCTCCTCCTTGCACTCACCAACGAAAAGAGATCAGGCCTCCCGCTTGAGGCAGCCCGGTGGAAGAAGCGACCTTGAGACGGCAGCTGCAATCCCATAGAAAAAGGGCGCTTGTAAATAACGAAGATTAGAACAGACTTTTTGTATTCGTCGACAACAGTTGAGGAAAGAACATGTTCAAAACAACCAGAAAAAACCGACAGGCTATCCATAGAATAGAAACCATTCTAGTGGCAGTATTTCTTTTGTCAGCCATGGTGGCTGCCCAATCGGTTTCGGACAAGTGGACGTCTGCGTGGCCCAATACCGACTTCAGCAAAACTACGATCGAGCTTTCAAGTCTTGAATCGGGTGGCCCTCCGCCCGATGGCATCCCGCCCATTGACCATCCCAGATTCGTAGCGGTTGAAGAAGCGTCGGAGTGGATTGCCGACCGAGAGCCCGTAATTTTTCTCGAATTGAACCAAGACGTACGCGCCTATCCCCTGCAAATCATGGTCTGGCATGAAATCGTGAATGACACGATCGGGGGCGTTCCAGTGACGGTCACGTTCTGTCCCTTGTGTTACAGTGCCATCGTATTTGACCGTCGCATCAATGGAAAGGTTTACGATTTCGGGACCTCAGGACTCTTGAGGCACAGCGATTTGGTGATGTACGACCGTCAAACAGAATCCCTATGGCAGCAGATCAGCGGTGAGGCCATCGTCGGGGAGATGGTTGGGCAAAGGTTGAAGATGATTCCTGCGGCACTGATGGGCTTTGGCCAATTCAAGTCCCAGCATCCGGATGGAAAAGTGCTCTCGAAAGTAACTGGGTATGGCAGAGATTACGGACGCAATCCCTATGCGGGATATGACGACATACGAAAAACCCCATTTCTCTACAAGGGGCCATTGCCCAAAAAAGTGAAGCCGATGGAACATCTGGTCACGGTCATGATCAATGGTGACGCGGTTGCCTATCCTTTTTCGGTTTTGAAAAAACGGCCAGTCGTGAATGACGAAGTCGCTGGGGTCCCTATTGTCGTATTCTTTGACAAGACAACGCGTACTGCCCTGGGTCGAGAGAAGATCAAGAGTGGGAAGGCGATTGGCACAGGTGCAGTTTTCGACCGTAGAGTGGAGGGAAGGACGATGTCATTCGCAAAAAAGGGAGATTTCTTTGTCGATCGGGAAACCGGCTCGATCTGGAATGTGCTCGGTGTCGCAACTTCGGGACCTTTAAAAGGAAAGAGATTGGAGCGAGTTGTGTCGGGTGACTTCTTTGCCTTTGCTTGGATTGCATTTCGCCCCCACACTCGTATCTACAGACCCTAGTCGACATGGGTCGGTGGCACAACTTTTGACTTGGTGCTGATCACAACACATCATTCCCGAACTTTCCGCATCTTTTTCCAGTTCCCCACAGCATTCGTGGTGCAGACCTTATGCCATACGATATTGAGCAGCATGATTATTTGGAATACGGTTCACGTCCCTTCGCCGCGCCTGATTTGCTGGGCTTAAATCTCACCTCTTGGCGCCAGTTTCCTTGGCTTCCCTCAAACGTCGACGCCGACGGCGAAGCGCCGCACGATAGCGGCCTTTCTCCTCCTCCGTCTCTGGAATCAGGGGTGAAATCGGTGTGGGCCTGCCATCCTTATCCAGGGCAACAAAAGTCAAAAAGGCAGTGCTGGTTTTTATACGGTTACCGCTGAGCGGATCTTCTGAAAACACTTGGGCTTCCACTTCCATCGAGGTCGTAAAAGCTCTTGTCATATTCGCCTCCAGCAGCACCAGCTGACCGACCCTGATGGGGTGTAGAAAACGAAGAGAATCGACCGAGACAGTCACAACAGGCATCCGACAATGCCGAAAAGCCGCAATTGCTCCAGCTAAATCTATCAGGTGCATCACCTTCCCGCCCAGAATGTTCCCATGGGTATTAGCGTCATTGGGGAGGACCACCTCAGTCATGGTAGTCCGCGATTCCGAAACTGGCTTACCTTTCATCGATCGTCACTCCTTCACTCAAAATTGTTGTTGCGCCAACTTCCAAAGAACTCCTGACTCGATCCGCAATCACTGAATTGTGGGGAAGCAGAAAGTCCACATCAACGCTCTGACCCTTCAACGGAAAGACATAGTGTAATATTTTCACTATGTGAGCGTCTTTTACTTAGTGTGTGAGCCCGCGACGGATGGTAGATCAAGAAGTTCTACACCTCGGCTCAAAACGGGCCGTCAGTCCAGGAAGAGGTCAGGAGCGAGAGTATCCCCTGGATTGACCGCATACCGATCGAGATCCGTGATTCCCTCCTCTCGCAGCACCTCTTCGTCCACAAAGAAGTTCCCGGTGCAGGTGCGGCTAGGTCGGCTCAAGATGGCATAAGCGGCGTCAGCGACAATATCAACCTTTCGCGACTGCTGGATCATGGTTTCACCACCGAGCAGATTCCGAACTGCCGCGGTGGCGATGAGAGTCCTCGGCCAGAGCGCATTGACGGCAATTCCATCTGTCTTGAGTTCGGCGGCCATACCCAGAACACACATGCTCATACCATATTTGGCCAAGGTGTAGGCCAAGTGGTCCTTGAACCATTTGGGCTTCATGGAGAAGGGAGGAGACAGGTTCAAGATGTGCGGATTGGAGGCTCTCCGGAGGTAGGGAATGGCGGCTTGAGAGCAGGCATAGGTGGCACGGACATTGACCTGATGCATCAGATCGAATCGCTTTAGTGGTGTCTCGAGTGTCCCTGCCAGGAAGATGGCACTGGCGTTGTTGACCAGGATATCAATGCCCCCAAAATGATCGACAGCCTGGGTCATGGCCTCCGCGATCGCCTCTTCAAAGCGCACGTCTACCGCCAGTGGCAGAGCTTTACCCCCTGCGGCCTCAATTTCTTGAGCGGCACTGTAGATGGTCCCGGAAAGCTTTGGGTGCGGCTTCGTTGTCTTCGCCGCAATGACTATGTTGGCACCATCCTGTGCAGCCCGTAAGGCGATCGCCTTGCCAATTCCACGACTGGCTCCTGTGACGAACAGTGTCCTACCTGCCAGATCAGCCATAAAGACCCCCTCTCGTCTTGTGCCCGATGAGTAGCCCCATTCAGCAAGCGATCGGCTTCAACACGATCGCAGCCAAGAGCGGTGGTGTCCGTTTGCCGAAAAACCCCTTTTCAGCCCGAGTCCTATTTTCGCCAAAAAGCAAAGGAAAGGCCAGGGGTGTCTGGACGAGATAAGCCTCGACCCTGTTGATTCCCTTGAGAGTGAGTGCCAAAAGCTCTAGCGTCAGCACTCACCGACTCTCGACCCCGTCTGGAGCTCCGACTGGCGGGGGTAGCTCGGGTTCAATGCGAATAGGTGTCCTATTGGCCTTTGAACTCGGGGGTCTTCTTGGCAAGGAAGGCCGCTATGCCGGCGCGAAAGTCTTCGGTGGTGCTGCTCTCGCATATGTGTCGGGCCTCAAGTGCCAGCTGATCGTGGAGGTTGTTGTGGTAAGAAGAGTTGATTAGCTCTTTGACCCGGCCGTAGGCAGCCGTTGGACCTGATGCGAGCATTCGGGCCATTGCGCGCCCCTGCTCGAGTAGGTCGGCAGCGGGAACGATCCGGTTTACCAAGCCGAGTTGCAGCGCCTCCTGGGCGGTCATGTTCCTACCGGTCAACAAGATCTCGGTTGCCTTCTTCATCCCCACGTGGCGAGGGAGGAAAAAGGAGGAGCTCCCGTCCGGTGAGAGGCCGATACCGACATAGGCGAGATTAAACTTGGATTCTTCTGAGGCGATCGCAAGATCGCAAGCTAGAACCAGGCTGAAACCTGCCCCTGCACACGGCCCATGCACCACCGCAAGGACTGGTTTGGGGAGCTGCCTGAGGCATTCGATCATTTCGTGGAGTCGATCTGGCATCTCTCGCGGCACCGGCTCCTCGGACTCCAGCAATTTGGCAAAGTGGCGAATGTCACCGCCGGCACAAAACCCTCTGCCTTCGCCCCGAATCAGGACGGCCCGGACCTCCGGTGCCCACCCCTCTCCGACACGCTGCAGCAGCCCCTCGATGAGTGCCTCGTTCATTGCGTTCAA
>JAPUHZ010000389.1 GCA_027297485.1 Deltaproteobacteria bacterium | reverse complement strand
GTTAGGCCATTCAGCTTTTCGCCTCACGTCATCTCACGGGACAAAGGTCCTAATGGATCCCCATGGGAGAGAGGGCACCCCGGCAGCAGGAATCCCTTCCCATGTGGTTACCACAAGCCATTTGCACGGGAACCACAGCTTCATTTGGATGGCCAGTGGAGACCCTATCCTGCTTCACGGACTGAACCTTCGAGACGGAGACTGGAACAGAATCCATAAGACGATCCGCGATGTCTCGTTCTTTACCGTACCGACCTATCATGACAGCCAACTCGGTCTGGCTCGGGGGAAAAATGCCGTCTTTGTTGTCTCCATGAATGAAATCTGTGTTGCCCACCTGGGAGATCTAGGCCACCTGTTCAACGAGAATCAAATCAAAATGTTGGGTAAGATCGATGTCCTCTTTGTCCCGCTAGGACAGGGAGGGTTTCGGATCACCACTGAGGACGCGGTAAAGATAGTGGGACAGGTTAAACCGAAGATTGTGATTCCTTACCACTACAGATGGGAGGGATATGTAGAGGAATTTGCCCAGACATTTAAACGAGTTCGGAAAGTAAAGGGAAACCGAGTCAGGCTTTCAAAAGATAACCTTAAGAAGAATGCCGAGCTGGAGATTATTGTACTCCAAGACACGATGATGGAGGATCAGTGATATGGATTCCCCCGGCCGTTTCGTGATAAACAAACTATTTCCACTTCCTACTCATAACGGAGGGCCTCGATCGGATTGAGTTTGGCGGCTTGCGCGGCTGGATGGAAGCCGAAAAAGACACCGATGGCGGCAGAGACGCCACAGGCTAGCAGAATCGAGCCGGGCGAAATCAGGGTCTCCCAACTACCAAAATGAGAAAGGGCATACGAGGCCCCCACGCCGACGATGATGCCCATGGCCCCTCCTAAAAGGCTCAACACCATTGCCTCGGTTAGAAACTGCCTGCGAATATCCCGCCGCCTTGCCCCTACGGCCAATCGGACCCCGATCTCGCGTGTCCTTTCCGTGACCGAGACCAGCATGATATTCATGATGCCGATCCCCCCGACAATTAGGGCAACCGAGGCTACACCCGCCAGAAGATAGGAAAGCGTGGTCGTTGCCTCGTCGGCCGCCTGGATGATCTCAGTCCGATTCCGGATTCTAAAGTCGTCGGGCTTTGCCCCGGAAATCTTATGGCGCCTGCGCATAAGCTCTGCGATATCTTTCTGCACTTGATAGGTGGCCTCCCTACTCTCAGCGCTGACCTCGATCCTCTGGACATGGCGAATACCGAGGAGTTTTCTCTGTGCCGTCCGGAGCGGAACCATTATGATATCGTCCAAATCTGTACCCCTCGAAGATGCCCCCCGCTCTGAAAGCACGCCAACCACCTCGAATGGAATGTGCTTAATTCTGACAACTTGCCCTAGGGGATGCTGCTCACCAAAAAGCTCTTTGACTACAGTCTTTCCGAGCAGGGTGACCTTTCTGTTCAGTACCATGTCCTCTTCAGTGAAGTTTCTACCAGATTCGATCGGCCAGGCCCTCACGGCGAGATATTCCGGGGTGATGCCGCTAAAGGCTGGGTGCCAGTTTCGATTGCCGTAAACCACCTGAGCAGCACCCCGGACCCTTGGAGCCACCACCCTCACTCCGGGGACTTCTGCCAGGATAGCCTTAGCGTCCGCGAGCGTCATTGATGTGATGGTTTCACTCCCGGCTCTTCTCCCGCCACGGGAATAGCTGCCCGAACGTACCGTCAGGCGGTTACTTCCAAGCCTCTCCATCTGTTTGGCGATTTTTAGCTTGGTCCCCTGCCCTATCGCTACCATAGCGATCACCGCCGCCACACCAATGATCACCCCCAACATCGTCAAAGCAGACCGCATTTTATTGATCCGCAATGCCTTTAGGGCAATCCGAAGATTCGCTGATATGTCTGAGCCAAAACTCCTCTCCTCTACTACGAGTAACTGCTCTTGAACCTCTTTGTCCGAATCTGGAGAGATTTCCGATCCCTTTTCTTCTCCCTGAATAATGCCGTCCTTAAAATGGATAATGCGGTGACTATTAGAGGCAATCTCAGGATCATGAGTCACAAGGACCAGGGTAATCCCCTTTTCGCGGTTGAGCTCCTTAAACAGCTCGATGATCTCTGTTCCGGTTTTACTGTCCAGGTTGCCTGTCGGCTCATCGGCCAGGATAAGCCTGGGCCCGTTCAGTAGGGCCCTGGCAATGGCCACCCTTTGCTGCTGCCCTCCTGAGAGTTGAGTCGGCTGGTGGTCCTCCCTGTCTCCGAGCCCCACCCTGTCTAGCATCTCCCTCGCCTTTATATGGCGTGCCTTCGGGGAAGCCCCGTTATAAAGCATAGGCAGCTCTATGTTTTCCACTGCACTCGTTCTGGCCAGCAGGTTATAGTTCTGAAAGACAAAGCCAATCTCATGGTTGCGCAAAAAAGCCATGTCGTCTTGGGACAGACTGCCTACTTCCTTGCCCAATAATTGAAAACGGCCTGCGGTCGGTTGGTCGAGACAACCCAGGATATTCATCAGAGTCGATTTTCCGGAACCCGAAGGACCCATAAGGGCAACAATCTCTCCGGGAAAGATCTTAAGAGAGATCCCTCTTAGGGCATGGACCTTTTGTTCGCCTAGATCATAGACCTTGGTGACGTTTTCGATCGTAATGAGAGGCGTATCGTTCACGGTTTTTAGAAGCCCCCTAAAATCCTCTGACGAACTCGAGATCCTCTTCTGCTCGTTGATGCTGCCTGTGCTCGGACTGCAGAGGCCTTAATCCCCACGATCACCTTATCTCCTTCTTTTAAGCCTTTTTTGATCATCATATTCTTGACATCCGTAGCCCCGAATCTCACTCTTACCCTTTTGGGTATTCCGTCTTTGTAGACATAAACTCTACCCTTTCCCTCTAAAAACCGCTTACGAGCCCTAGCCGCTCTTTCTTCAGGGCTTCTCCTTCTCCTCCTCCTTTGCCGTCTCTCGAGTGGATAGACCTTACGGATCTCACTCGTACGAAGTTTCAAGGCCGCGTGGGGCGCGATCAAGACATCGTTCAACTTAGCCAGGATAATCGTTACAGTTGCCGTCATCCCCGGCTTCAAGGCCAAATCTTCATTTTGGACATGGATCTCCGTATCGTACGTGACCACATTACTCTGAATCTCGGGTGACGGATAGATTTTGACTACCTTTCCCTTGAAAATACGGCTGGGAAAGGAATCCACTTGGAATTGTGCCTCCTGCCCTAACTTAACTTTCCCGATATCGGCCTCATCCACCCAGGCATCAACCTTCATCTGGGTGAGATCAGCAATGGTGACAATTGGGGGGGACGAAAGACTTGCTGCCACCGTTTGGCCTGCCTCTACATTTTTTAAAATGATGAGGCCCGAAACCGGAGCCCGGATTACGCTCCGGTT
>JAPUHZ010000388.1 GCA_027297485.1 Deltaproteobacteria bacterium | reverse complement strand
GTCTTTGCCGAGCCAATACTTCATGCACTTGCCTGGCCGGCCATTCTTTTTGGCAATTTAATGGCAGCAGCTGGTATGGCCGGCTATTTTTGGCTTCATCATCCCAGGCTTCTGATTAGGCCATAGGTGTTTATAGATCTTGCCCAGTCGAGATCAGTCGACACGACATTTCCCCAGCAATGAGGTCAAGTCTATGGTTGTCGGTTGACAAAGTTATGGTCGGGTCGGCCCAAGCCATTTGTGTGCCGGAGCCTGCCCCGATACTATTTGACACGAGATAAGGTATTAGATACTTTCTGCCTAGAAAGGGCTGTCTGATAAGTTCACAATTGATAGATGCCCTGCATGGGGGAGTAAACTGCTCGTAAACCGAGGTAGGGAGGCGTTATATGCCAAAGGTTAAAGGATTGAGTCACGTGGTACTTTACGTGAACGACCTGGACAAAATGGTGGCGTTTTACAGGGACGTTGTCGGGCTCATTAAATACCGTGAGCACCCGGGGCGTATGGTGTTCATGACGCCTGATCCCGAGCTTGACGACCACCAGCTCGCTCTGGCCAAGGGACGCGAGGGCAATGCCAAGATCCTCGCGCACATCGCCTGGCAGGCGGAGACACCGGCCGACGTCAAGGCGTTCTATGAAGGCTTCAAGGCGCAGGGCGTGCCGATCGATCACTGCGTAAGCCACGCTTATGAGGAGATGGGAAACACCGTCTCGTGCTATTTCCTCGACCCCGAGGGGAACCGTCTGGAGATCTACGCTCTCATACCGGACCGCGACGAGGCGCGCCTTAACCGGAAACTCGACCTGGATAAGAGCGTGGAGGAGATCATCGCCCAGGCAAGCGGACTCGACACCGGGGCCCATTGACACTCTCGACCGGGTCCAGCAACTAAATGGGGTAAGGTCTTGTATCTTACTATTCGGTACCTTTTTTAATTAGATCCGCAGTGCCGTGACACGTCCTCTCGGTTTGAATTTGGGATCAACTCTTGAAATTTGATATCTTCTTTCGGCCCGGACCGCATAGGATGTTGAGGGCCGGGATTTCAATTCTGACATGCCTATAGGCTTCCAGCCCATTTGGTTTTATTCCTCTTGACGCCCGGTTGGTGTTTCTATTAAGTTTGGCTCGTCTTCGGGATGAAGCCGGGGACGGAATCTTTTATAGGAGGCTGCAATGTCCGATCAAGCACTTCGAGGGAGTTGCCTTTGCAAATCGGTCCACTATGAAGTGAGACCACCCTTTCTCAGATTTCGCCACTGCTATTGCTCCCGCTGCCGGAAAGCTACGGGCGGCGTGCGGGCAACGAACATAGCGGTAGTTGTTGATCAGTTTCGCTGGATATCGGGTGAGGAGTTTATCTCGCGTTACGATCTTCCGGAAGCGAAAAGCTTCGCGCGACAGATTTGCACACGGTGTAACTGCCCTGTGCCGCATAAGTCGCGCGATGGCCAGCGTATTCTCGTTCCGGCAGGCACCCTCGACGATGAACCATCAACGAAACCGTCGGAGCATGGGCACTGGAGCAGCCGGGTGAGTTGGGCAGCAACCGACGAATCGCATCTTCCGTGCACGGATTGAGCTAAGGGAGTGCCATTTCAAGGGCAGTCCGGTCAGCAAGGCGGAGGCATTGGGATCAACTCTTGACAGACCGTTGAAAGAGGCCCATCTGCCATAGCCTGCCAACAGCAGGCGTTGCAATAGTTGCGCTCGACAGCCTCTCTCCGACGTACTCCTAAGTACGTCTCCGATCGTCGGTTTCTCGCGCGCCTTGCATCTGGGACCTTTTTAACCGGTCTGGAATAGGGTTTTTCAACACCCTGTTGAGTTTTGAAATCTTCTTTCAGTCTGGACTTCGGCCCAGCGCCCATGTGGCGAAGGCGTAGATATACTGGGAGCCCATGTTGACCACTACCACCCGGAACAAGTGGAAGGCGACCACCAACGGCACCCCGATCTGCAAGGCTTGGGCTGTGATGGTCATCTCTGCAAATCCGCCTGGCGCAGTGGCGATGATCATGGTGGCGATGGGTAGGCCGAAGGCCCAAGAGAGGGCAACAGCGACCCCCACCGAGGTAATCAGGATAAAGAACGAGTTCAGCAGGGCGAAGGGGATGAACAGCCTGTGACGCGCAAAGAAGGCGCGCTCGTAACGTGCGCCCAGGACGAGGCCGAACATGAGTTGGGCGAAGTCTATCATCAAGTGCGGCACGGCGGAAAGCTGGGTGCCACCCACTGTGAGCGCCGCGCCGAAGAAAAGCGGTGCCAGCAGGTAGCCGTTTTGTAACCGGAGCCTCTCCGCAACCTCGCCCAACACGAAGCCGAAGGCCAGCCATGGCACCAGTACCGCGAGATCGAGCGGCACAGCCGGTCGATACGCGGCTCCCTCGAATGGGATACCTCCATAGGTGAGAACGAACGGGACCACGATGACAATAATAGAAACACGCAAGCTGTGGGCGACCGCCACCGGCGCGATCTGGGCACCGTAGCGTTCTGCCAGCACAGCCATTGCCATGGCACCGCCCGGGATCGAGGCGAAGAATGCCGACTTGCCATCCACTCCCGAAACCCGGCTTAAGATCAGCGCGCCGAGTCCACCGATCAAGAAGGCAGAGGCGGTGGCCGCCGTAATGGCTACAAAATGAGTGCTCAGCGCCGCCACCACTGTCGGCGTGAAATAGAGCGACACAGCCGAACCGAGGATCACCTGCCCCATTTGGCGGCCATAGGGGACTGCGTACATACGCACGCCCATCAAGTTGAGCGTGGCGACGGCGATCATCGGCCCGATCATCCAAGGAATCGGAGTGTCGAGACTGTCGAACAGATAGCCCGCTGGGATACCGACGGCGAGCGCCCTAAGGATAGCAGGCAGCCGCTCCCTGAGGTTGGTGAATTCGTTCATTGATAGTTCAACGGTCCCGGTTGCCGAGGCATACCATGTCCCGGATAGAAACAGAAACACCGTTACTGCTTCTCTAGACTTGGACCCCCAATATGCGCTAAGGTCACCGAATAAGCATGCAGGAACTGAGGTTATGATTCAGGAACTATCTGTTGAAATTCCCTACACCGTCGACACGAGCGAGAGGCTCGTGAACGAGACGTTTGGCCCGAACAATATCAGCCGGCGCCGGACGGGAAAACACGAGTTGAAGCGGGTTACAGTTCGTAACGGCCGGCTGCTTGCAAACAAGCTTTCGTTGGACGAGCAGGGATTTGTTTTCGTGGAGCACAAGACGAAGGTCACGGACTTCTTCGACACTGTGCAGTTGGAGTCGGTCTACTACCCGGAAGTCGAGCAATTAATCAAAGGAGTGTCGGGAGCTTCACGTGTCGTGATCTTCGATCATACCCTGCGCTCGGGCGACGAGGCGGAGCGGGAAGCGAGACTCATCCGCGAGCCTGTGCTCTCAGCGCACAACGACTATACGGAGTGGTCGGGGCCACAGCGGGTGCGCGAGATTCTCCCCGACGAGGCCGAGGCATTGCTTGCACACCGCTTTGCGATCATTCAGGTGTGGCGGGCGATCAATCAGCCAATCCGGGCAAATCCCCTCATGATTGCCGATTACAAGAGCATCGCGATGGAGGATTTGCTCGTGTCGGACCGGCGTTACCCGCACCGAGTAGGGCAAACTTATCGGTTGAAGTATAATCCCAACCACCGTTGGTTCTATTTTCCTGAGATGCGGCGCGACGAGGCCCTGGTGTTCAAGGTTTATGAATCGGAAAAGGACGGCCGGGCACGGTTCACGCCTCACACATCGTTCGATGACCCCACTTCCCCTCCAAACGCACCGCCGCGGCAGAGCATTGAGATACGGGCTTTCGCGTTTTTCACGTCCTAGTCCACAATCATACCCTAAGTGGGGGTCAGCTCTTGGATCTTGTATTTTACCGCGGGAGTGGGGTCAGGCTTGCAAGAGTGCAACTTGACGGGGGGAAAGGGGCCGGCGTTGCTGCGGGGAGTATAACAAGCGTTGTGCCTTAAGTAGATCCTATCTGAGACGGAGGGTTATTTAGAGGAAAATCATTGTGGCTTGAAGGCTCTTTTTTTCGATGGCGTCTATCGCTTTTCACGATATTTGACCACTAATTTGAACAATGCCTGCTTTGCGTTTTCATCTATGATATTGGGTGAAGCGCCCATCTTCTTTGCAACTTCATATTGATTGAACATAAAGGCTTTCCAGACGTCGGGAGGGTATGTCTCCAACGGCAAGGCAAACCCTCCGTATGGGGCGCCTGTCGAGGCCAGGTTATGGTGGCTGCGGGAGCCGACTCCGCGAAACCTATGGCAGTAAAGGCAGCCGTTTCGGTAGGTCAGCGCCTCGTTCACTTCTTTCGGCAACTCGCCGAACATCGCCAGCGGATTTGTTTCAACTAACCGGAAACTACCTTTGGTAAGCGCAGAATGCCATACCTGGGGTTCGAGTTTCGGCGGGGGTTTTTTTAGAAAGTGAATGAATGCTCCTACGGGACGTGCCATCACGGGTGGTTGGGGACCGGCCTTCCAGGAGTATTCATGCCACATGCGGTAGAAAACAGAAAGTCGAAACAAATTTCTTTCGTTATCGATTCCAACGACGATCACTGGTTTGTACGGCTTGATTTGCTGCAGTGACCAGAACTGTGCCTCGTTGCGAATATTGGTCATGATCAGGTACGTTCCCCGTCCAATCTGCTGCTGTGGGAGTGAATCCAGGTAAGAGAACAAATCGATGGCATAGTAGCGTTCCAAAGACCACTCCAGCAGCTCATATTTCATTGGACCGTATATGGTAGCCAGCGTTGACACGAAGCGTCCATCGATAGGGTAGGAGCGGATGAGTTTTTCCTGACTCCAAAATGGAACGGTCGAAAACGGGGGGTTGAGCCAATTGCGCTTTATCTCTCGCCACTCCAAAAGGTAGGGAGGAAGGGGTTTCACTCTGAGAAACGCTAGGAGTAGCTTGCGTAATTTGTTGTACTTTCCGGTCAGTTCTGCAATGGAGAAATGATCTCGGTCGTGGATGATATATTGTTCCACCTTTTGATGTCCGGTGGCGCGTAGCGCTACGGCGAATTTTCGAGCATCGATGCGGAATCCGTTGAAGTCGCCGGAAGCGGTTAGAATCAGAAAGGGTGGGGCATCGGTACGGACATAGGTGATTGGCGATGCAGCTTTAGCAGTTTTGGTGTCTGTTCCAAATGTCTGGAGAATGGCCCTTTTGGCCTCCTTAGAAGAGTTCATTTGTTGAGGAAGGTTGTATAGGCCGCTGATAGCGATGACGCCAGCGAGCATTGTCGGATGTTTTTGGTGCTTGGCTAAGTAGCTGGGGTCGAGAGCAATGAGAGCCGCAAGGTGAGCGCCTGCTGAGTGTCCGGCAATAAAGATTTTCTTCGGATCATACCCGTACCGATTGGCTTCTCGTACCAGATGGGCGACTGCGGCTGCCACGTCTCTGGCCTGGGCAGGATGGCGATGTTTCGGCGCAAGGCGATAACGGACTAATGCGACGGCAACGTTGTTTGTTAATAGGACATCAGCAATGGCAGGGCCAATGCGATAGTCCTCATAGGACAGGGTCCAGAAACCGCCTTCGAGAAAGACGACTAACGGGGGTTTAGATTTTGTTCTTGCGGGCAGATAGAGATCCAGGGTTTGTCGGCGGGCGGATTTGGGGTCCGTCGGTTTAGTGTAAGGGATGTCGGAGAGAATTTTTGGTCGTGGAGGGTCAGAAACCGATGGAGGTGCTGCTTCCGCACCCAGGAGGGTTTTCGTCGCAGGACTGAGACAGAGTAATAGCAGTAGGGTTAGCTCTGAAATGAAAGGTATGTTTCTAAAAACGCCCATCATCTTTCTGTTCCGGAAACCGGAGAATTTACAATATTAGAACGCCCTGGATTAGGTGAGGCAAATTTATAGCAATATTGTTATTTCTTCGGCTTCCTTAAACGCCGGCGATCCTTCACCACCAGATCATACAATTCCTGTCTGACATTTTCCTCAACGACATTAGGTGAGGCGCCTATTTTATCCGCGACTTGATGCTGACTAAAAATGAAGTCTTTCCAGACCTTCGGAGGATATGTCTCGAGGGGCAAGGCGAAACCTCCATGTGGGGCGCCGGTGGACACGAGGGTATGGTGGCTACGCGAGCCGACTCCACGAAAGCTGTGACAATAGACGCAACCGTTGCGGTACGTCAGGACCTCGTAAACCTCTTTTGGTATGTTTCTCAGACGTTTAAGTGGATCATCGTTAAACAATCGGAAACTTTCCGGAGTTAGGGCATAATGCGACGATTGCACCTGCAATTCCACTGGCGGTTCCTTCAAAAAGTGTATGAAAGCTCCTAGAGGACGAGCCATCATGGGGGGGCGTGGGCCGGGCTTCCATGAATATTCACGCAACGCCCGGTAAAATACGCCAAAGCGGAACAGATTCTTTTCCTCGTCAATGCCGATGACGATGACTGGTTTGTACGGTTCGACCTGTTTCCGGTCCCAGAACTGTTTTTCATCGTGAAGATTGGTAATAACAAGAAACCTGCCTTTCCCGATCTTTTTCTCTGGAAGTGAATCCAAATAGGAGAACAAATCGATAGCGTAGTAACGGTCCAAAGGCCACTCCCGTAATTCATATTTCATAGGACCATAGATAGGAAGCAACTTTTCCACAAATCTTCTATCGATGGGGAAAGGACGGATAAGCTTTTCATGACGCCAAAATAGGGCAGTCGAAAACGGCGGATTCAACCACCTGCGTTTTGATGCTAATAAATCCTGGAGTTCTTCTGATAGAGGCTCCACATTGAGAAAAGCCAGAAGCAAGCTGCGAGTCTCGCTGAATTCGCCGCTTAGCTCTACCATTGAAAAATGATCTCGGTCGGGGACAACATATTGTTCCACCTCTCGATGCCCTGCGGCACGAAGCGCTGCAGCGAATTTCCGGGCATCGACGCGAAAACCATCGAAATCACTGGAGCCGGCTAAAATCAAAAAAGGCGGAGTATCGGCCCGCACGTGCGTGAGGGGAGAGGCGGCTTTAATAGCTTTCCCATCAGTCCCGAACGCGTGGACAATGGCTATTTTAGCCTCTTCGGAAGATCGCATCTGGTGAGAGAGATCGTATAAACCGCTGATGGCTATCACCCCCGCCAGAGACTTCGAACTCATGCGGTGCTTTGCCAGGTAACGTGGGTCGAGGGTGATCAGAGCCGCAAGGTGAGCGCCTGACGAATGGCCGGCAAGATAGATTCTTTTCGCGTCATATCCGTACTGATCAGCTTTTCGAATCAAGTAAGCCACGGCTGCGGCGACATCTCGGGCTTCGGCGGGATGGCGATGTTTCGGCGCCAGGCGGAAGCGGACAAGTGCGACGGCGATGTTTCTTACTGAAAGGACGTCGGCCCAGGCAGGGCCGATGCGATAGTCGTCATCGGACAGTGTCCAGAAACCGCCGTGGATAAAGACGACCAGCGGCGGTTTAGACTTTGTTCTAGGGGGCAGAGTGAGGTCGAGGGTTTGGCGACGAGCGATTTTGACATCCGCCGCTTTGGTATAAGGGATGTCATAGAGGATGGTCGGTTTGTGCTCTGCCCGGGATTGGGCCATTGTTTGCGCAAATGAGATCCCCCCAATCCAATTGCTGAAACTAAGTAACATCCATATGGTTAGGGCAGAGATTAAAGGGATGCTGCGCAAGCAGCGTTGCATGATTCTGCTCTTTAGTCGGATTTGAGGGCGGTCTGGCCTGGATGCGTACTTAATCACGATAATAACCCTGGGATTTTTACGGGAGGTATGAATCAGCGTATAAAGTCCCTTTGAGGCCAGGCGTTTGCAGATCCTTTTTTTTATGGCATTGTGCCCCAGAATTTGTCACCTTCGCGTTTTACCTCCGGAGAGTGGATATTCGCGTCTCTGTGATCCTCAGACTTGTGGTGGTCAGAGGACTGGGATACAGAATCTATATGCTGTTGGCCTATTCTTGGAAAATTAGTTTCTCACCTTCTAACATGTTTTTGTTACATGTGTCGATTAGCCGAGCGCCTATCTGAGACGGAAGGTGAGCCATGACTAAATGCGTAGGCTAAAATAGTGGGGACGGAAATGGAAGCCGAAATCTGTCAAACCGAAGGGAAACGGGAATCTTCCTATGGCTGGGTCGTGGTGGCCTCAGGCTTGATCATTACACTGATCATTTACGGCATCATTGCATCCATGGCTGTGTTCTTCAAGCCGCTGCTGCAGAGCTTTCAGTGGAGTCGGGGCCAGACCTCGCTCATCTGGGCAGCCAATTGGGTGACCTTCGGCGTGCTGAGCTTGTTCATTGGCCCGCTCACCGACCGTTTTGGCGCCCGCAGGATGATGCTCGCCGGGGGATGTCTCTTTAGCCTGGGGATTTTTTTCAGCAGCCGGGCGACCTCTCTCTGGCACCTCTTTTTCTTCTTCGGCATGCTCGGCAGCGTGGGCCGAGCGGCCGTGTGGACGCCGCTGGTGGCCACTGTCACGCGCTGGTTCGAGCGCCGGCGGGGCCTGGCGCTTGGACTAGCTCAGTCGTACCAGTTGGGAACGTTCGCCGTTGTTCCGTTGGCGGCCTGGCTAGTGACCGCGTATGGGTGGCAGTGGGCCTTTATGGTGTTGGGGGTACTGGCATTGGTCACGGTAGTTCCGCTCACCTTTTTCATCCGGGAGCCCCGGGGGAGTAATGCGTCCTTGCCCCAAGAGTCCCGATCAGCCGGCCTTTCCCGGGATTTCTCTCTTGGCGAAGCCTTAGGCACCCGGGCCTTCTGGTCCCTGAACTTTATGGTGCTGGGTTGCTGCGTCTGCCACTCGTTTCTCCTCCTGCACCTAGTGAACCACCTAACCGATCAGGGAATCGCGATCAGCCGCGCAGCGACCATCTTTGGCACGATGGGGGCTGCTGGTGCCCTTGGCAAGATCGTGAACGGCCTTTGTGCCGACCGCTTCGGCGCCAAGCCCGCCATCGCCGGTTTTCTCTGCGTGCAGGGCTTGGGGCTCCTCGTGTTCGTCCGCCCTGATCAGCTCTGGCTCATCTATTTGGGGGCAGTCCTCTGGGGCATGGCCCAGGGAGGGCCAATGACCTGCTACCCCATGCTGTACCGGGAATACTTTGGGGAGCGTCACTTGGCCACCGTGATGAGTGGCCTTTTCGCTATGGTGGGGCTGGGCATGGCGCTGGGAGGCTTACTCGGTGGGATACTGTATGATGCCACCGGTGGCTACCAACTCTCCTTTGCTGTCAGCCTGACCACCGGTCTCGGGGCGGCTCTCATCGCCACTACTCTGCAGCCACCCCACAGCTCTTCGGTGGGAGAGCGCAGGGGGATAGAGATGAACCCTACGCCGGGGGTGTATGAAGCGCACGAATAAATAAGAGAGAAAGTAGCGGCATGCTGATTGCGCGCTGGTGATTGTTTTGCTAAGTTGCGTCTCTCACATATGGGTAGGGCTATGAATCTAAATTAGACAAGAAGGAGGAATATAAAATGATCTCAAGAAAAGCCTTTACTTATCTTCTTGGACTCTCTCTTACAACATTAACTCTGTCCGCGGCAGAAGCCCATGAAATCTGGGTTTCGAATCAAGGACTACATAAAATCCAAATCATCGGGGTGTCGACGCGCAAGATCCTTGCAGAGATACCCGCTGGGAAAAAGCCGCATAACCTGGCCTTCACGCCTGACGGTAAGTATGCGTACGTGGCAAACGTCGGCTCCAATGACGTTTCAGTGATTGAAGCGGCTACACGCAAGCTAGTGGCTACTATTCCCGCTGGCTCCAAGGCCCACGGAGTAACCATCAGCCCAGATGGCAAGCACGCTTATGTTGCAAACGTGGGATCCGGCAATGTCACAGTGATCGATACATCCACGTGGAAGGTGGTATCCACGATTCCTGCAGGTAAAAAGGCCGCCTTGGCAGCTTTTAGCCCCGACGGGAAGAAAGCGTTCATCTCCAATATTGAGGACGGAACGTGCATGGTGATCGATACAACTACCTTTAAACCGATTGCAACCATCCCCACCGGCAAGGGCGCGATGGGAATAGAGGTCTCTCGTGACGGCAAGCGCGTCTACGAGACGGAGGGGAACGATAACAAGATTTCCGTCATTGACGTGGCAACTTTAAAGGTTGTTCATACTTTCGAGTTCGGGCACAAAGAACCGCATGGCCTGGTCCTTGTCCCCGGCAGCGATCAGGCGCTAGTCACCAACCGCGGCTCGGCTAATATGTCGGTGATCGACCTCACTACGAACGAAGAGTTAGCAACGATTCCTCTTGCACCACGTCCGGACATCATCGCCATCAGTCCTGACGGGAAAGAAGCGTACGTCACCTCACGAGAGGAAAAGAGTCTACAGATCGTAGACATTTCCGGACGAAAAGTCGTGGCGAATATTAAGCTCGGCGGTGATCCCCACGGGGTTGCATTTAGACCATAGCTCTCCTCCCGGAAGTAAAAAAAGGGGCTTCGGCTGGCCTCTAGCGTCTGTTTCTTGTAATTTCGTTGATCGGGAGGGAAAGCAGAGTTGCTTGAGAAGTTGGTCCTTGGGCTTGGGGTAGGCCTGCTCTTTGGTTTTGCCCTCCAGCGCGGTCGCTTCTGCATGTATACCGCCTTCAGGGACATCGTTCTAATCAAGGATCTAACCCTTTTTAGAGCCTACCTCTTGGCCCTTCTTGTTCAGATGGTATTAGTCCATCTTCTCAGTCAATGGGGTGTGATCTCCTTTGGCGTCCCTCCTTTTTTCTGGCTAGCCGCCATCACTGGGGGTTTAATTTTTGGCGTCGGCATGACGCTGGCCGGGGGCTGCTCGAGCAGCTCGTTCTACCGCGTGGGGGAAGGGATGGTAGGCTCTTTTGTTGTGGTGCTGACCTTCATTATCTTTGCGACGGCCACAAGCAACGGGGTTTTACGGCCGCTCGCCCGTGCTCTTTATACCTATAACGTGGATATGGGCGAGAACTCTGCTACCGTCTCCCACCTCCTTGGCCTCCCCGATTCCCTCTTTATCCTGTTTCTTGCCCTTGGTGGCGGTCTCTGGTTTTTCTGGACAGCCTCTCCGAAGCCTGCCCGCGGGTGGGGATGGAGGAAGACCGGGACTATCATTGGTGTCATCGCCACCTTGGCGTGGTTCACCTCGGCCTTAACGGGACGTCAGTATGGCCTCTCGATGACCGGCCCCTCTTCTTCGGTCCTCCTTTATCTCACTAGCGGAAACAGCGGTTACCTGGACTGGGGGACTTTTCAGTTGGTCGGTATTCCAATTGGAGCCTTTGTGGCCGCCGTGTGGAACAACGAGTTCAAGTGGAGAGCGCCTCAACCTAAGAGGATGATGCTGCAGGCGGTCGGAGGGGCCATGATGGGGATTGGCGCGGTCATAGCACGGGGTTGCAATATCGGTAATAGCCTGACCGGCCTGGGGATACTTAGCTTGACCAGCCTCGTAGCAACTATTTTCCTGATCCTTGGGACATGGGGCGGCACCTACCTATTTTTCATCCGTCAACGAACTTGAACCTCTTGAGCCGGGATCGTGGAAGTCAATAGGGTGGTTAATGTCCAAACAAAATGCCAGTTAAAACTCTAGACGTGCGGGGGGAGATATGCCCCGACCCGCTCACGCTCACCATGAAGGAGATAGAGGGCTTAAACCTGGGGGATCGTCTCAAGGTGACCCTGGATTCGCCGATGGCCCTTGAGACCATCACGCGCTGGGCGGAGAAGGCAGGTCACCGGGTTCTTGAGGTTCGGGAGGCAGGAGCTGGAGAGTGGGAGATCACGCTAGAGAAGCGTTGAAAGACCGACGAAGATGGAGAAGCTTAATGAGGTTCTCTGTCGCATCTCTACTCGTGGCATTCTTAATAAGCCTTCCTCTCCAGGCCGGAGAGCACAGCTTTCAACAAATCCCCGGATTAAAGAAAGGGATGAGCCGGGAGGCAGTCAAAAAGATCCTAGGGGAACCTAGACAGGTAAAGAAGGAGAATACCTGCTGGGGCTTCGAGGAACGCTGGTGGTATGAGCGGGAGGGATTGAGGGATAAGGTCTTACTCTTCACCGACGGTAAGCTGGATAAGATCGAAACTGTAAAGATAAGACAGTTAAAGGACTCCCGATCCCGAAATTCTCGCTCAGGAAATCGTCGAAGGAGTCAGATACAAGGGGGTCACGCGTGACATGTGATATTCTCGTCGAGAGACTCCGTGGAAGATATTCATGGGGAGGGGAAGTAGCCTTTTTGGTACCAGGAAAGGAGTTCGCTGCCGAACCACTCAGTGGGCACTTCGTGTCCGAGTTTTTTCTCAAGGGCCCGTTGGTAGATCTTTGCGCCGGCCGCCGACATTTGGATACCCATGCCGGTGTTGTTTTTGTAATAGATGATTTTCTTCGGCCCGGTTTCTATGCTTGCCTTGCTTGTAATGATGTCGCCGAGGAGATGGACTTTGTCCCAGGAGATGAGGCCTTTGTCGATCAGATCCAGTAGTTCGACTTGCTTGTCTGAGTAAACGCTTTCCTTGTCGTTGATGCAGATGTTGTCGCTCCGGATGAACGCCTGGTCATCCACTTCCGATTTCTTGAAATTGGCGTCGCTGTTTTGCAGGGTAATGAGGAGCTGTCCTTCCTCAAGCCAGTCGCCGTGACATACCGGTTTGCCACTGACATAGCCGGCGTTGGTGGCGCAGCACACGATGGCTGATCCTCGGACTGTTTCCCTGGCGCTCTCCACGGGCATGACCTCGATCTCCAACCGCCTGGACATTTCGTCGGCGAAGGATTTCCGGTGCTCCGGATTTGGGCTGAACACTTTGACTTTACGGATCGGCCGAACGAGCGCGAGTCCTTCAAGATTCGTCCTAGCCAGCTTGCCGCTTCCCAATATTCCGAGGGTGCTCGCTTGAGGCTGCGCCAGATACTTGGCGGCGAGGGCCGATGTAGCGCCTACCCGGATGCCTGACAGAAAGAACTCTTGAATGATCGCAAGCAACTCGCCGGTCT
>JAPUHZ010000387.1 GCA_027297485.1 Deltaproteobacteria bacterium | reverse complement strand
AGAGGCCCTATCCTCCGTTCTCGCGCTCCATTGGGCGCTCGATCTGGGAGAAAAGGTCGCTACCAGGCAGGTAGACATGCGCAATGTGGTGAGCGATCCAGACAAGACATTGGCGTGCCCCTTGGTGGGTGAAACACCCGCCATACTCGTTTTCGAACACTCTCAGGCATATCTAGAGAAATTTGCCATGACCATAAAGACAAAACATGAAAAACTGACAGTGTTGCAGGTGGCAACCCTTAACCAGCCGGTCAGGCCAGACCTTGGTTATGGTCTCATAGAAACAATCATTCATAATATAGATAAAGGACTCCATTCATTAGGTCACCGGTCGATCGTTGCCTGTTCAGGTGACTCCAGAGTCGCCGGGGAACATTACGTGACTGTTGATCAAAGCATCGGTGACTATTGGAGCGATAACACCCCGGAACAGCGTAAAACCATGATAAGACACTTGCCTTCTAATTCGCGTTAAATGGTATTTTCTCACGGAGCTAAGAGATGAGTAAGAATAATTCCATTGATAGGGAAAATAACGACTTTCTCCTGGAGGAGGTGGAGGTTTCGCCGGACATCGATTTGCAGGAGCGGCTTGATGGTAAATGGGGCCCTGATCAACTGCTCATCACTGAAAGCCAGACGGAGGAAGTGTCGGATGAGGAAGAGGCCGACACTGACTTCGAGAACGACACCTTAGAGAAGGCAGAAAATCCGGTTTCTCTTTATCTCCGTGAGTTGGGATCCGTCCCCCTCCTGAGCCGCGAAGAAGAGGTAAAACTGGCCCAGAAAATCGAGGAGGGTGAGGCGCAGATCACCGCAGAGGCCCTATCCTCCGTTCTCGCGCTCCATTGGGCGCTCGATCTGGGAGAAAAGGTCGCTACCGGGCTGGTAAACATACGCGATGTTGTAAACGATCGAGACGAGACATCGGCGAACCTCCTGATGGATGAAAAAATCCTCAAAGCTCGTTTTCGGACACAAATGAGAAAGCTCCAGCGTCTCGCCCGGAGTTATGAACGCACGACCGAGCAACTAGACAAGCCAATGACTGAAGGGTGTCGGAAGCAGCTCAATAAGAAACTCATCCGGCAGAGGGAAAAAAATGCTGTTGCCATCAAGACCCTCCGACTTAACCGCGAGCAAATCGAAGGTATTGTTGAAGGCCATAAACAGACCTACGAGAGGCTCAAAGAACTGGAACGGAAAATCGACGGAAAGGCAAAAAGGGCAGCGATTCGAACCGTCGAGAAAGAGATGGGAATGGCTGCCCAGGAAATTGGGCGGAGGGTTGCGATCATTCTTGACAAAAAGGCCCAAGTCGCCATGGCGAAGAATAACTTTGTCGAGGCCAATCTCCGTCTGGTAGTAGCCATTACGAAAAAGTATTGCGGTCGAGGGCTCCACTTTCTCGATCTCATCCAGGAAGGGAATATCGGCCTTATTAGGGCCGTGGACAAATTCAACTACCGGCTCGGTTTTCGTTTTTCGACATACGCAAGCTGGTGGATACGCCAAGCTATCACCCGATCCCTTTCGGATCACTCTCGCACTATCCGTATCCCAGTCCATATGGTTGAATTGGCGAGGAAATTCAGCCAAACAGTGGGTCACCTCAACCGCGAACTTGGCCGGAAGCCCGCTCTAGAGGAGATTGCGGCTGAAATGGCAACGCCGGTAAAAACGGTGCAGATAATCTTCAACCTGGTAAAAGAACCGGTTTCTCTTGAAACGCCCATAGGGGATGGAGAGGAGAGCTGTCTCGGCGACTTACTCAAGCATGAGCACTCTGCTGACCCTGAGGAAGTGGTTATTGATCTTAACCTCCAGCAGGAGACGCGAAGAATCCTCGCGACTCTTAGCCCGAGGGAAGAAAAGATCATCCGCATGCGATTTGGGATCAGAGAGAAAGCAGAATATACACTAGAGGAAACAGGGAAAGTTTTTGGAATCACGCGTGAAAGAATTCGTCAAATCGAAGCCACGGTCCTAAGAAAGCTCCGCCAACCGCAGAGAATTGCCATCTTTAAGGCCGTCATAGCAACTAACACCTAAGGTTACGGGTCAAGCCTTGACTTTGAGGCGTAGGTAAAAGGAGGAGGCACGATGGAAATCGAAATCCCCAGGTTCCTTAGTGGAAAAACCACCGCGTTGATTGTGATAGGCCTTCTGCTGATCTCATTCTTTGGCTATCGGGGTTATGTGAACTCGCGTCGGGCCTTACAAATTTTGAAAATTCAGGTGCCAAATATCACACGGGTTGCCTTCGAAACTCAGGTCATTGCCCTTACTTCTGCGAATCTTGATCCTATCTTAGCTCGTGTTACAGGGCAGTTCGCAGGGGATGAGAGCGAAAAATTCAAGAAGGAATTTAAGTCTCACCTGTGGATTGCGGTGATGATCCGGAATAAAGGATTCCAACCCGCGACGGATGTGTTGACTCGAGTTCAACTCACTACACCGATCACGGCCCTTCAAGGGCTCAGCTCAACTGGCTATGCCAGGATGGAGGTCAATGAGGGAGGGAAAGGAAAGGAAATGGCATCAGTCAACTGGAATTACATAGAGCCCTCCCTCATGGCGGTCACCCTTATTGGTGTCCAGCCAAAAGACTTTGAAGGCAAACCCCCTTATTCGAAGAAAGAGATGCGGATCTGGTCCAGAGATTTTAGGTTATACTTTGAATTGGCTGAAGTAAAATCAAAAGAAGGGGCAATAGATTACGCTTATTGATAGGCACAGCCGCAAAGGCCAGTAGTATTTTTCTCTTTCTCCAAACAGAGAAAAACGATGCACAGAGAAGGCTTTGAGGGAGAGGTCTATCGATTTTTAGAGACCTTAAAGATAGCGTCCGACAGGCCGAAAGGCTGTTGCGATTAGCCGCAATTGACCTTGAAGCAAATCCTGAAGATTGCAGTTTCATCATGTGTAACGAGAAACAAAGGAGCAAGCAATACCTGCCACATTCTTTATTCCTACCGAGAAATCAACCATGGGTCCGGCAGAATTCGAGTATCCGCTCACAGTTTTGCTCGGTCGTTTGCTCCGGCGGCATCACGTTCCAAAACTCTGGATGTGGCAGGCACTCACGTACGTAATGGGCCGCCGAGGTGGCATGAGACTGGTCATCTCCCGGGATGATGAGAGCCGGAACCTTCACCCCCATAATTTCTTCAGGCTCAGCGCCGGTGGCCGTATCCCGGTCAAAAAGTCCGTTCCCGCTCGTGGCCACAATGCCTAAATAACGATCTAAATCTTGTGAGCCGAAGGAGTCTGCAAACGCATCGTCATGCGCAATGGCCGAGGCCCAGGGGCCAGCTTCTGCGTCTTCCCAAAAGCTTTTCCCATGTTTGGCACGGTCTATGATGCCCTTAAGCCCCTTCTCCCTGGCCAAGTTTAGATGACGGAGGAAACGCTCCCGACCGTTGACTTTCCACCGGTAACCTCCCACCGGCCAGTGCAACAAGAGACCTCGGGTGGCCGCCGGATAGTGAACGGCAAATGAGAGGGCCAACGAACAGCCCATACATCCCCCAAGGACAAAGGCAGAATCAATCTTCAGGTAATCGAGGAGACCTTTCGCTTGGCGTGAGTAGCTTTCCCAGCTTAACTTCTCTACACGCCCCGCAGACCTCCCCGACTCACGCCGATCATAAACGATCAGAGTAAGCTCTGGCGATAGTGCCTCTAGGGCGTTGATCTCCTTCCATGCTCTAGTCGTCAACCACTTATCTATCGTCGCGTCAAAACCGCCCGGCGCGAACATCAGGAGCGGTGGCCCGGACCCATGCGTTTCGTAGTAAACCTCCAAACCATCAATCTTGGCTACTGGCATAGAACTCTCCTTTTCCTCCCATGCTCTTCAAATCACTTTTGATCCTTGAATTGAACTGGACATACACCAACTCGTGACTTAAGATCTAGCATGGCTAGAGATGACAGAAAAGTGAGCGACTTTCAAAGTAGAGGGAGGTCCGTGTGGAGAAGATGAAAAAAGTTGGAGAAGGCTTCAACGATTTGATCGCCGCTATGGCTCGACTTCGAGGGGAGCAAGGATGCCCTTGGGATAAAGAACAGACTCATGTCACCCTAAAACCTTTCCTTTTAGAGGAGACTTATGAGCTGCTCGAGGCCATTAAGAGAGGGGACCCCAAAGAGATGGCGGAGGAGTTGGGAGATCTACTGCATCAGATCGTTTTTCATTGTCAGATAGCTAAAGAGGAGGGTCAGTTTACTGCCGATGAGGTTATCTGCCGCCTCGTAGAGAAAATGAAACGACGCCACCCCCATGTGTTTTCCGATCGCCAATTGTATGATCCAGACGCTGTCCTGCAGCACTGGGTGAAAGCTAAAGCAGAAGAGAATCGCACCAAGAAAACGGCGTCGGCTTTGGGCAATCTCCCACGGGCCATGCCGGCCTTGGCCCGCGCCCAAACGGTGACAGACAGGGCTTCTCTTCTCGGCTTCGATTGGCCAAGCGTAGAGCAGGTATGGGGAAAATTAGAAGAAGAACTCGCCGAGTTTAAAACTGCTGTATCCTCCGGCGATAAGACCCGCACCTCAGAGGAAATGGGAGATGTCCTCTTTTCCCTGGTCAACCTTTGTCGCTTCATTGACCTTAATGCCGAAGACGCTCTGGCCCAAACTGTGGATCGTTTTCTTAAACGCTTCTCGCACATAGAAAAGAGCATTCGGAAAATTGGAAAAACTCTGGCTGAGGCTTCATTGGAGGAGATGGATTCTCTTTGGGAAGAGGCCAAGAAAATAGAGCGTCAAGAGAATTCGTAGAATGAGCCGTACTGAGTTTCGGATCGTCTTTTTGGACGCTGCAACCTTCGGGGACGTTTTATTTAAGCGCTTCACGGCCTATTGGGATTGCACCTTCCATGGGATCTCGACTCCGGTTGAGGTGGCAGAGCGGCTGCAAGATTATCAAGCAGTTATCATCAACAAGGTAACTCTGGACAGATCCGTACTTGACTCCCCAACGGCCAAGAATCTTAAGCTGATCGCCGTGGCCGCAACCGGGACCGACAATCTAGAGCTGGAGGCTGCGCGGGCGCACGGTATCAAGGTATGCAACGTCCCAGGATACGCCACTCAATCCGTTGCCCAATTTACCATGGCACTTATTCTGGAACTGGCAGCCCGTGCCGGTCGATACGGAGAGCTGGTGCGCAAAGGGGCGTGGCAAAAGAGCCCTATGTTTACGCTGCTCGATTTCCCGTCTGTTGAGCTTGATGGCAAAACATTGGGAGTTGTCGGATACGGCAACATCGGCAGGTCAGTCGCGGAGATGGCCCGAGGCTTCGGCATGGAAGTATGGATCGCTGACCGGCCCGGTTCTTCAGCATCAATACCGGAGGGTCGCCTTCCTTTGGATCATTTACTTGCACGCGCGGATATCATCACCCTTCACTGCCCTTTGACCCCACAGACAAAAAATTTGATTGACAGCCGGGCCTTGAGTCTCATGAAACCCACTGCCTTTCTCATCAACACAGCACGCGGGGGACTTGTAGATGAAAAAGCCCTAATCAAAGCTTTGAAGGAAAAACGGTTGGCTGGTGCGGCACTAGACGTACTATCACAAGAGCCACCGCCAGCCGATCACCCGATCATCATAGCTTCACGGGAGCTGGATAACTTATTAGTGACCCCCCACTGCGCCTGGAGCGCACGCGAGGCCCGCCAACGCTTGCTCGATGAAGTAGCAGAGAATATCCTTGCCTTCACCAAAGGTCAGGAAAGAAATTGCGTCGTATAGGTCAGAATCTTGCGGATTGTTGGAACAGAACCGCCTGATACAGGGTGGCAATCGATCTCGCTCCGGAATTGCGCCTAGCGACCAATCTCACGCCGTGTGAGGGCCATCGTTAGATGCCTTGGAGTTTGAACCGGGCATTGAAGTTCATCCTCTTAAGGATCTTCTTCGCTTCTTCAATTTTCTCCTTATCTACATCCCGCACATTCAATGTGTAACGGCGATGACTGGTGATGATCCTGACCTCCTGTTCCTGTATGTCAATCTCTTCCAAAAGGTCATCCTCATCATCAGGGAATTCATCATAGGACATGTTTATCCCTCGCTCCGCATCGTCTAAAATAAATTCATACTTGGGCGTTCGCAAAAGCGTCAAACTCTTAACCGCGTAAGGAGTTGAACCCGGGATAGCAAATGACACGATCAAATCATCGCCACTCTCCCTACGTATAAATGAAACGTCTTCCAACCTCTTCCGTCTAACAAAACTTAGCTCAGAAGCAAGATGGAAAACGATAAATGGTCATAGCAAATGTGCGTACTTCATTCCATAAAACAGTTGCTACGGCTGTCGCGCAAGCTACCGTTAAGTCAATAACTCAAGCCTGGCACGCTTATTATCAAGATTATTTTTCTCCTCATGGAACAGGACAAACGCTGCGGCTTTCCACAAGACTTAAGTACAGGCGTAGTGGTAAGATAGTTCCTACTTGCTCAGGAGGCTTGTTATGCCAGAGCAAATTTCAAAGTATCCGGAGGTCACCCTCGAAGTGCTTAAAGGGGCAGGGGCGCGGTGTGGTGAAGGGGTGGAACAAAAGATCCTGACACGATGTCCTCCCGAACGCTTCTGCTCTCTTCCAACAGGCGAGGTCTGTGTCTACGAGATCGAACAGATCCCGCAGATGACTCAGATCAGCCGCCAGGAGTCAGCTCGAGTCGTCGGTCCGGGTCTCTGGAGCTTTGAGCTGGCTACTCTGGGAGCAACTTTTGTCCTGGGTCTACTCATTGGGCAGTTTTGGGGAAAATCCAAGAGGGTTGAGGCATGAGAGTGCTACAACAAAAAGTGTTGGGCAACAGGACATCCAAGCGAGACCGATTGCGGAGACCGTAGGGCAGAGTTAAGTTTGGAGATTGATTTGTGAACAAGGTATTGTACCCAGGCCAGTTTCGTGGCAGCTATAGCCACATGAACGGTGGTTACCGCAAAATGGCTAAAGCCACGAGCCGAACCTCAGAGGTAGAAAGGGGGGGATATGATTTTCCGAGAGCTTAATCGCGGCAAGTGTAAAACCTACCTTATCGCCTGCGAGAACACCCAAAAGGCAGCCTTAGTTGATCCCGTTTTAGAGAAGGTGGAGCGTTATCTCGCTTTCCTTGCTTACCACGGACTAAAGCTCGACACTATTGTCGATACCCATACACACGCCGACCACCGGACAGGCTGCTCCGATCTCAAGAATCTAACGGGTGCCAGAGTCCTCATGCATCGGCGTGCCCCTTCTCCCTATTCGGACATCCATGTCGAGGACGGAGAGACCGTCACCATAGGAGATATCGCGATCAAGATCCTGCACACCCCTGGCCATACGCCTGACAGTATGAGCCTTTTTGTGAACGACCGGGTACTTACCGGCGACACCCTGTTCGTCGGGGGGACAGGACGCTCTGATTTTGCCGGTGGTGACCCAGGAGCCCAGTTTGACTCGATCACGGAGAAGCTGTTCCGTCTACCGGATGAGACCCTGGTCTTTCCCGGACATGATTACCGCGGAAACACCCATTCCACCATAGGCCGAGAAAAACAGTTTAATCCGCGCCTCGCAGGCCGGACACGGGAGGCGTACATCGAGCTCATGAACGGCCTGGGTCTGCCCCTTCCGGATAAAATCCAAGAAGTCCTCCAGCCGAACCAATCAGCCCTGGAGGATAACCAGATCCATTTCCCCACCCTGGCCGAACTAAATCAGGTGCGCCAGCTTACTCCACAGGAAGTTCAGACTCTCCTGGAGGCCGCTCCAACCCCTATGCTAATCGATGTCCGCGAACCGGAGGAGTACTCGGGCGAGCTTGGCCATATCCGCGAAAGCCTACTGATCCCACTCAAAGAGCTCCCCACGCGGGCAGATAAACTGGAGGTATACAAAGAGAAACAGATCATCGTCATCTGTCGGGCCGGAGCACGCAGCACGACCGCGGCAGCCATCCTTACCGGTCTCGGCTTCGAGCAAGTCTCGAATCTCAAAGGGGGGATGGTGGAGTGGAACGATCAGCAGCTTCCGGTGACCCGATAAAAATGCAGCAGTTATAGGATGGTTTGGTTTTAGGGTTCAATTAGGAGTCAGAGAGGGCCAGGTCTATGGATTCTTGATTTTTTGCTAGATCTCTCCACAGATTGACGCCACCGTCGGTCCGGACAGCCAACTCGCCCTGGCCCCCATGATCTTCCATTCTCATCCGTTGAAAATGAAGAATTTGCGCATTGCATAATTAATCATTAAAGCAGCAACAAGGTTAGAACCGAAAGCGTAAGTTGTTAGCATTCCGAAGCGCCTGATTAGAAACCCCATAATTACAGTACCAATCGTGAGCGCGACACCGGAAACAAGATAAAACAGACCAATTTCTATCATCCAATGATGACGACCGGGAACAAAAACCCAATAAATATTGATAAGATAAGCGACCAGGTTTGAGATCATAAACGCCATGCCGTTTCCGATCATAGAATTTCTCGACCGGGTAGAATCATCCAACTCTTGAACAGGCAAGTTAAGAAATTTTACGAACCAATCATTCGCCTGTAAAGCAAAAAATATTTTCCATGCCACAAGGTGAAAAACTATTATGTGGGTTAAGGTGGCTACGCCTCCACTAATGGAATACTTTATAAATTGAACGAGATTGCCCGCCTCATTACCTAAAAATTGATCGATCATATTCAATTGTAAATCCTCTAATAGAAAAGGAGTTTCCTTCTTATATTAGAATATTATATGGCAGGTCACCGTGCTGCCACAACTAATACAAACGCAGTAAGTAAGTTTACATTCCCTCGGTGGAAGGAGCCTTCAGGCCGAGGGAAATGGGGGTGATTATTCCTACCGTTCGGGCCTGCACCAAGCCTCACGTTCGGTTCCCTCGTCCTTCAGTCTCCTTCCCCTCGGAATAGCCTCAATGGTGCAAATTTAAATACGTTTGTATTAGATGGGCCATTCACCGGCTAGAAGACTCGGAATGAGTGGCTGTAGGATGCGGTATGACAGACCCCACAGTCGATATGGGCCAACCCGGTAAAAGGAGATCTCTCGCGGCTCTGGCCATGTCGGGAAGTGCTCGATCTCTCTGCCGTGAGCTTCAGGTTGAGCAAGGTCGCTGAGTTTTACATCGATGATCTCCGTAACCTCGCGCTCGGACCGACACCACTTTCCAGGAGCAGCAAGACCCGCAAGAAATGGGAAGACTCGAAACTCGGTCGTCTTGGTTTCGACAATGGGCAGATGCACAATAATCTTAACCATTTCGGTTTCCAAGCCAATCTCCTCGCGTGCCTCGCGCAGAGCGGTGTCCATCATCGACATGTCCCTCTTTTCATGCTTCCCGCCGGGAAAGGCGAGCTGTCCCCCATGAATGCCGCCCTCGCTTCGGCGGACGAGCACTACGTGCATCTCGCCCTCCACGGAACGGTATAAAGGGATGAGGATGGCCGCGTCCCGACTCATCTGATCTACAGGGAAGCGCCTAACGACGTCTTTCCCGGATTCGTCTTCGAGCGCACACACTCGAACTACCTCTCCTGAAGTTTATGCCCTGACCAGCCTTGCCCTTAAAAACTAACAGTCACAAATAACATCCATTACTTATCGCAGCTTTGTTGATTAAAATTTTCTGGGCAAACTTGCTGAGATACTTTTTAACCGACAGATAAATTAGAATGGGATATCATCGTCAACGGGCGGGGCTTGTCCGCCGGGAGAGGGTTCTCCAGAGGCTTCGCCTTCCGCTTCCGGTGCCACACGTGTTCCACCTCCTCCTCCCAGGAATCTAACTCTCTGAGCTACGATTTCAGTCACATAGCGTTTGTTCCCGTCTTTATCATCATAGGAACGGCTGCGAATGCTGCCTTCGACATAGACCTGCCTTCCTTTGGCCAGATACTGACCACAGCTCTCACCCTGTTTTCCCCAAACTATAATGTTATGCCACTCCGTCCGCTCTTGGCGGTTGCCATTGACGTCGTTCCACACCTCGGAGGTGGCGATAGGAAAGCGTGCTACCGCCCGGCCATTGGAGGTAAAGCGCACCTCAGGATCTTTACCGAGATTGCCAATGAGGATGACCTTGTTAACGGACATATGGACCTCCCACAAAAGATTTAGAGATTTTAGTTGAGGGTTCTGAGTTACAAGTTTAACTCATCACTCAAAACTCAGCACTTGCCCTATTTAAATATTACTTTATCGCTAGCAAATTTTTTAGTCAATAAAAAACCTTGCTTGTTAAGTTCCCACCAACTTTATTGCTTTTTCGCTCCTTGTGCATTAGAATAAGCTACTTTTTCTTCATTTTTCGATTCATTAGCCGTTGTTAAAAACAAGTTTTATTTTAATGCGTTACAGCCTCAAGCTGTTCCTAATCATTTTGGTCACTTTCCCGATAAGTTTCCTTATTGTCTCTTTGGCTCTCTTCGATCGCAAAGGAAAATTTGCCTATAAAGTTTCCTGGTTCTGGACTTGGGCGATTTTAAAAATTGGCGGCATCCGTCTTAAAATTCAAGGCTTGGACCGCCTCGACCCGAGTCGCCAATATATTTTTATGGTAAACCATCAGAGCAATATCGATATCCCAGTCCTGGTTCAAAGTCTCCCCAAGTTCCAGCTTCGGTGGCTGGCAAAAAGGGAGCTGCTCATTGTCCCCCTGTTCGGTTGGGCCCTCTGGGCCTCGCGGAACGTCGTTGTGGATCGATCTAACCGCTTGAAGGCTATGGGTAGTTTGAGAAAAGCAAGGGAGAAGATCGAAGAGGGCATTTCCATGGTTTTCTTTCCTGAAGGGACCCGCAGCCCCGGTGGACAGCTCCTGCCATTCAAGAGGGGTGGCTTTGTCCTTGCCGTTAGGACGCAAACCCCGATTGTACCTGTCACGATCAACGGCAGTAGAACGGTCCTGCCAAAGGGGGATTGGCGAATCAGGGGGGGGGAAATAGAGGTCATTGTCAGTGAGCCCGTTTCCCTAGACCAGCATCATCCGGGAAACCTCCGCAGCCTTTTGAGTCATGTCCGGGGAATTATGGAGTCTAACTCCCGGCAGCACGCTGACTCTTTCAGCGATAGTTCCAGTGACGCGCAGGCCCTGGTTTCGGCAGAGCCCTTGGCACAGGGGTAACGATACTTATGGAACCACTAAGAATAATCCCCTTGGGTGGGCTGGGAGAGTTCGGATTAAACATGATGCTCCTGGAGTATGGCGAATCGGCCATCGCCATCGATTGCGGTTTGATGTTTCCTGGAGCAGAGCTCTTGGGAATCGACTTGGTGATCCCCGATGTAAGCTACCTTGTGGAAAAAAAGAAAAGGCTCCAGGGGATCGTTCTCACCCATGCCCATGAAGACCATATCGGAGCCCTCCCTTATATTTTAAGGCAGCTTGCGGTCCCTATTTTCGGCACCCGCCTTACCCTTGGCCTGTTACGCAACAAACTCCGAGAACACGATCTCGATAGAACAGCGGATCTTAGAGAAATCACAGCCGGACATGCCTGGGAGTTGGGGCCATTTAAGCTTGAGGGGATACGTGTGACTCATAGCCTGGTGGACTGCCTGGCCCTAGCCATCGATACCCCGCTAGGAACGGTCATACACACCGGCGATTTTAAGATCGACCACACTCCCATGGACGGAGAGCTGTTTGATTTCCAGAGATTTGCCGCCTATGGAGAGAAAGGGGTGCTTCTACTCCTCTCGGACTCGACCAATGTAGAGCGTGAAGGCTATACCCCTTCGGAGCGAGAAGTAGGAAGGAATCTGGAGGAGATCTTCCAGGGAAGTCGCGGAAGGATCTTTGTCGCTACTTTCTCTTCCAACATCCCCCGCATCCAACAGGTCGCTGATCTGTCGGAACGTTTTGGACGCCGGGTTGTTCTAAGTGGCCGAAGCATGATCAACAATGCCCAGATCGCCTCTGATCTGGGCTATCTCCACCTCCCGAGTGGGGTCGTGACCGATGGCGAACAGTGGCAGGATCTCGCCCGTGACCAAATGACCTTTCTGACTACCGGGAGTCAGGGAGAGCCCCTTTCAGCACTCCACCGGGTCGCCTTGGCTAACCACAAATCGATCAGGGTTGAGCCGGGAGATACGGTTATCCTTTCCTCAAAGTTTATTCCTGGGAACGAAAAGACAATTTCCAACCTCATCAACCATCTCTACCGTCGCGGCGCCGAGGTTCATTATGAAAAGGTTTCCGAGATTCACGTCTCGGGTCATGCCAGTCAAGAGGAATTGAAAACCATGCTGCAGCTCACCCGCCCCCGTTACTTCATCCCTATCCATGGAGAATACCGTCATCTGGTGAGGCACATCCAACTGGCTCAACGGGTGCGAGTCCCGGCAGAAAACTGTTTTCTTTTGGAGGATGGCGAAGTCTTGGAGCTTACAGCAAATAGCGCCAGAAAAGTTAATTCCATCCCCGTCGGCAGGGTCTTTGTCGACGGAAAGGGGGTAGGGGATGTCGGAGATATAGTGATTCGGGATCGCCGTCACCTTTCAGAGGATGGGATGGTCCTGGTCGTAATGGCGATCCATCAACAGACCGGCGAGCTGGTGGCAGGTCCGGATCTGATCTCACGGGGTTTCATGCGCGCTGAAGAAGGGGAGGAAGTCTTGGAGCAGGCCAAGAGCGTTGTCCTGGAGACTTTGAAGGGTATCAATCGAGAAACCCGAACTGACCCCGCAGAACTGCAGGAGGAGATACGTAAGGCGCTCCGGCGGCACTTTAACAAAACCCTGGAGCGACGCCCCGTTGTCCTCCCATTGATCATGGAGACGTGAACGACTTGGCCTTTCTCGAAGCCTGTTTGTTGGGGATCATTCAAGGGGTGACTGAATTCCTCCCGGTCAGCAGCGATGGCCATCTGGTCCTTGCCCAAAGCTACCTCACCGCCTTTAACCAGAACGCCATGACCTTTGATGTCATGATCCATTTCGGTACGCTCCTGGCGGTGCTATTTTACTTTCGGCGAGATGTTTGCTCGTTGCTTTATTTTCTCGTAGGGAAAGAGGTGCAAGGCAATCCCTTTCCCGTACGTAGCTGGTTTTGGCTGATCATTATTGCCACCATACCGACGGGGATTATCGGTTTGATCTTGGAGAAAACAGTAGAGCCACTTTTTGCCTCTCCCACCTTTGCGGCTGGCGGTATCTTCCTCAATGGCATCCTGCTGTTGTCGACGTTTATGGCGCCAAAGGGCGAACGACAGGCAGAAAGTTTAAATGTACGCGATGCCATTCTCATTGGGGTCATGCAGGGATTCGCCATCTTGCCCGGCATCTCTCGTTCATCCAATACTATTGCCACCGGGATGTTTCTTGGGATCAGAGGGGATATCGCGGCCAAGTTTTCTTTTCTCATCTCCATACCTGCGGTAGCAGGCGCGGTGCTCGTAAAGTCGAGGGAGCTCTATGGGGCGAGTATGGCCGAATTAGCCCCATATGGGGTTGGGGCTGCTGTCGCCTTGGTTATTGGATTATGGGCCATTGCCTTTCTGCTCAGGACCATCATGAGAGGGAAATTCCAGTATTTTGGCTATTATTGTTTGATGCTTGGGGGAGTGGTTCTTATCCTGCAGAAATTAGGGGTTTGATTTAGGAAATATGGCAAAGGGATCGAGACTCAACCGGGAAATATTGGGGGTAGTTCTTTTTGTTCTTGCCTTCTTTATCACCTTGAGCCTTCTTTCCTACGATCCGAGAGATCGCTCTCTCAATACCCCTTCGGGGAGTTTGGAGACTCACAACTGGACCGGAGTCGTTGGGGCCTACTTAGCAGACTTTCTGCTTCAGGGGCTGGGGCTTTCTGCCTATCTTTTATCTCTCTATCTCTTTATTGCCTCCTACTATTTATTCCGCGAATCCTATCAGGGTATCCGTCTGACCAAGGTGAGCACCTATGCTCTTCTTCTGTGGAGTGTGGCTATCATCCTGAGCTTCCTGAACAATGCCGGGGTTGGTAGTGAAGCGGGCGGGATCATCGGGGATTTTTCCAAAGAGCTTTTAATATCCCTTTTCAGTCGTGTGGGGGCTTATTTGATTGTCCTATCCGCTCTCCTCCTCTCGATCATGTCTGTTACCCAGATCTCTCTTGTCTCCGTCCTGGAGATAGGAAAAAAGTGGACAGGGAAATCCCGGAAATGGGGCATGGTTGCGCTGAAGGGCTTGAATAAACGGTGGCGCGAAAGGAGAGAGAAGAGAGGAGCGGAGAATACAAAAAAAGAGCGGCGGGAATTTGTGCCCCCGCCGATTGTCCTCAAGGAGGAGGTCAGAGAGGAGCCACCGAAGAGGCCAAAGAAAAAATCGGCCCCGGCACAGGAGCAGTTTAGTTTTCCCGAGATCGGCCAGGGCTATACACTTCCCTCTCTCGCTTTTTTAGATTCTCCGGATGGAGAGCACGTAAAGATCGATAAGGAAACCCTGGAAGCCAATTCGCTCATCCTGCAAAAGAAACTAGCGGATTTTGGTGTGGAGGGGGAGGTGGTGGCCGTGCGACCCGGGCCGGTCATCACCATGTACGAGTTTAAGCCTGCCCCTGGCGTCAAGGTAAGGAGCATCGTTACCCTGGCAGATGATCTCTCCATGGCGCTACGTGCAGTGAGTGTACGGATCTTGGCCCCGATCCCTGGGGAATCGGTGGTTGGTATTGAGATACCCAACCCAAGGCGCGAGAAGGTCTTTCTGAAACAGATTCTTGAGGGCGATGCCTACCAAAACGCGGAGTCGAAGCTGACTCTGGCCCTGGGAAAGGATATCTCAGGCTCCCCTTTTCTGACGGATCTAGCGCGGATGCCCCACCTACTCGTAGCCGGCGCTACGGGCACTGGGAAATCCGTCTTCATCAACGCCATGATTCTAAGCGCCCTATACAAGGCCACCCCACAAGATGTCCAATTTATTATGATCGACCCTAAGATGCTTGAGCTCACGATTTACGAGGATCTGCCTCACCTGCTGGTTCCCGTGGTTACCGACGCAAAGAAGGCTGCCGCGGCGTTCTTTTGGGCCATGGATGAAATGGATCGTCGCTATCGACTGATGCGGGACAAGGGAGTTAGAAATCTCGATCAGTATAACCGTCTCCTAGAGAAGGAGAGGGTCCATGAGCGCGAGGTTATCGAACTCAAGGAACCCGAAGAGTCCGGGGAGGGCCATGAGATAGCGGGAGACCTCGAGGAAAAGGCTCCCCTGGTGCATGAGCAGCTTTCCCGAATTGTTATTGTCGTGGATGAGTTAGCCGATCTGATGATGACCGTGGGTAGGGATATTGAGGAGTACATCACTCGTCTTGCTCAGAAGGCGAGGGCCGCAGGTATCCATATGATCCTGGCGACCCAGCGTCCGTCGGTGGATGTCATTACGGGACTCATCAAGGCCAATTTCCCTGCTCGGATCTCATTCCAGGTTACCACTCGAGTCGATTCCCGTACGATCCTCGATTCCATGGGAGCGGAGCGGCTTTTGGGAGACGGAGATATGCTTTTTATGCCCCCTGGGACTGCTCGTCTCACCCGCATTCACGGCGCCTACGTCTCCGAGCAAGAAATCCGGAAGGTTATGGAGTTCATCAAGCAACAGGCCAAACCTTGCTATCGTCCTGAGGTCTTTGACGCCAAAAAAGAGATCGAGGCAGGGGAGGTAGATGAAGACTATGACGAGATGTATGATCTCGCGGTGGAGCTGGTTACGGAAAACCAGCAGGCCTCGATCTCTATGGTACAGAGGCGGCTCCGAGTAGGGTATAATCGGGCGGCCCGGATGATTGAGCAGATGGAGAGGGAAGGCATAGTGGGGCCTGCAGAGGGAGGGAAACTGCGCGAGGTTTATGCGAGGAAAATAGATGAGTAGAAGGCTAGAAGAACTTCTTTCTGTATTATTTCTCGCATTCTTTCTGCTCCCTATTAGCCCCCTGAGGGCTGCGGGAGAGATTAAAGATGAAGACTATGTTATTGAGAGTCTCCAGAAGAGATACGACTCTACGGTTGACTTTGTAGCGGAATTTAGGCAAGAGACAGAGTTCAAGACGCTCAACCGTACCCTTAAGGCTTGGGGCAAACTTTACTTCAAACGGCCTGGGAGGATGCTGTGGCGCTATGAGGAGCCCAAGGGTCAAATAGTCATGGCGGATGGGGAAAGCCTTTATTTTTACCAACCGGAGCAAGAACAGGTGATAAAAAGCCCGCTCAAAAACGCGCTCCGCTCGGACATCCCCCTTGCCTTCCTGCTCGGGATAGGTAACCTGAAGAGGGATTTTAGAGCGACATTGAAGAGTGTGGAGCAGGGATATTATGTCTTACAGCTCGGGTCGAAGAGGGAATGGGGGGGGGTCGGCAAGATTCTTTTAGGGATCGAGCGTAATGTTTTCGATATTCTTTGGGCCCGTATTTGGGATGGGGCGGGCAATATTACCACAATTCGTTTTTCCGGCATGCGTAGAGGGATCGGACTGAAAGACTCTCTTTTTCGCTTGCACCTTCCTGACGGCGTTGATGTGGTGGAATTAGGGTCATAATTGTTATGAGAGAAAAGTTTTGCATCATCAGTCTTGGTTGTGCGCGGAACTTGGTGGATACGGAGGTGATGGGGGGGCTCCTTCAGGAGGACCATTATGAAATGGTTGCTGAGCCAACGGAGGCCGATATCGTCCTCATTAACACCTGCAGTTTTATTGATGCCGCCAAGGAGGAATCGATCGATACCATTCTGGAAACAGCACGCCTGAAAGAAGCGGGTAAGCTTGAAACCCTCGTCGTTTCCGGCTGTCTTGCTCAAAGATATTCCGGGGAGTTGATGAGAGACCTTCCCGAGGTGGACCTCTTTATAGGAACAGGGGAGGTCCCGCGTATTGTCGAGATCCTGAAAGAGCATCGGAAAAACAAGAAGCAGAGGGTGTACATCGGGATCCCACGTTATCTTTACGACCATGCCACGCCGCGGCACCGGACCACTCCGTCCTATACTGCCTTCCTTAAGGTTTCCGAGGGATGTGACCATAAATGCGCTTTTTGCATCATCCCCCAGCTCCGCGGGGCGCACCGAAGTCGCCCGATCGATTCTATTGTTAAGGAGGCAATGACGCTTGCCCAACAGGGCGTCAAGGAAATCAACCTCATCGCCCAGGACCTTACCGCATACGGCAGAGAGCGGCGGGACGGGACCACTCTGTACTCTCTGCTCAGAGAGATGGTGTCGGTGCCCGGGATTCAATGGATACGTCTCCTTTATGCCTATCCCAATTTTCTCGACGAGTCTCTATTGCGTTTGATTCACGAGAACGAAAAGATCTGCAAGTACATCGACATTCCCTTTCAACATATCAGTGGCCGAATTTTACAGAGAATGCGAAGAGGTAAAAGCGGAAGCGCCGTGCGTGAGGCAGTTCATAAGCTCCGTCATGCGATCCCCGATATTACCCTTCGGACTTCACTCATCGTTGGTTTCCCGGGAGAAACGGAAGAGGATTTTCAGGAACTGCTGGATTTTGTCCAGGAGGCGCAATTTGATCGGTTGGGCGTTTTCAAATACTCCATGGAGGAGGGGACGGCGGCTGCCCTGATGGGAGATCAGCTCTCTGAGGAGGAAAAGGAAAGGCGTTGGCAAGAAGTGATGGAGCTTCAGGCGGAGATCTCCCGTACGAAAAACGAGGCTTTGATCGGCACGGTGCAGCGCGTTATGATTGAGGGGCGTGATTTGGATACGGAAAGGCTCTCCGGACGTACTCAGGCCCATGCCCCCGACGTGGACGGGCTTGTTTATGTCGAGAAATGCCCCATGGAGGTGCAACCCGGAGACTTGGTGGATATTAAGATAACCCAGGCCCTTGACTACGATCTGATTGGTGACATACTAGATGCTTAAAACACTACGCTTAAGGATAAGAATATGAGAAAAGATTTCCTTAAAAAATCCAAGGAGACACTACTAGAAACAAAAAAACTGCTTCTCCGCGAGATTCAGGACCGAGTCAAGGAAGAGACAGAGGGGCGTAAAGACGAGGGGCGGGATACCTATGACCTGGCCAGTGACGAGAGAGATCGAGAAATCAATTTTATCCTGAACGATCGCGAGAGAGAGAAGTTGCTCGCTATCGACGAGGCCCTGCAACGGATCACGGATAAAACCTACGGGATTTGCGAGTGCGGTTGTGAGAATTGCGAAGGCGAGATTGGCTTGGGACGGCTGAAGGTTCTTACCTTTACTCGGTTATGTGTGAGGTGTCAGGAGGAGATGGAAAGGGAGAAGAAGCTTCAAAGGAACTTTGAAGATGAGAGAGGTTACCGCAAGGTCGCCATCGCAGATATAGAAGAGGAGAGCTTTTAACCCCCACCGGCGTTTTCCCCTCCTGGGTTTCTTTCAGTCTCGTGTTTAGTCTCGGCCTAAAAGTGGGCGGCGAATCCTTCCTTCCCCCAAGACGAAGACCATAATAGCTGCGGTGACCAGGATTGCGATAAGGGTAGTAATGGCGGCCTTAGTGGTGTCTAGTTTGTGAACTTTTTCAGTGCCGAGAAAAATAAGGTAGAAACTGTACAGATAAGCGAAAATACCTAAAGTGGGTACCCACGCCAGAGTCAGGCAAACCCCAGCATAAGCACACACACGTAAAGTCCCCTCATAATCCCCCTCTCCTTGGAAAAGAAACTGGGAGGCTAACATTAAGATACCAGGCCCAAAAATGTACGTTAGGGAAACCAGGAAGAGGGCATTCACGGCCCCAGCAGTGCCAACCACGATAATTTTGAGAATAAAGTAAAAAAATCCGCAAATCCCCAAGAATATCAATGGGTTTTCGAAGCCTCCCGTTGACGGCATCTCCCGGTAGAACCCCTGGGGATCCAACATCACCTTTCTCCAAACTCGGACAAATCCCTTGGGCCCTTCTTGGGGAACAAACTCGGTGTCGCTCATAATCCCTCCCATGGGTGCCCCGAGCCCACTTAAGGTACAATAGTGGCAGAATAGGCAAAAGAAGCGTAGCGAAGCAAGATCGCTTAGGTTTGATAGAAGAGTCGGCCAGCCTTCCCTGAATAACAAAACAGCTAGAGATTTGAGATTACGCTCAAGCTGTAAGACGTTAGAAAGGTCAAAGAACCCTTGGAGGGAAAGACATTACGAGGCCGGCCCTGTAGTGATGATAACCAGGCGGCCACGGCGGTTGTTTTGCCAGCATTGCTCCGTCTGCTCCTTGCAGACCGCCAACTCCTCGCCGTAACTGATGGTGGTCAACCGTCCCTCAAAAATCCCCAGCGTGATCAGGTAGTCCTTGGCAGCCTGTGCCCGCTTGGCGCCAAGGGCCAAGTTATATTCATTGGTTCCCCGCTCATCACAATGACCTTCAATCTCCACTCGCGCCGAAGGGTTGGCCTTCAGCCAATCGGCATTGGTCCTAAGGGTTTCCCGAGCATCCGGCCGGAGATTATATTGGTCATAGTCGTAATAGATCTCTTTCACGGGGCTTAAAGCAGCGGTAGTTGGAGTCTCTCCCCGACGCAGCGCCTCCAAACTTGAAGGCATACTGGACTCACGGACCGTCCCGGGAGACTGCTCTCTGGCAGCTCTCTGAGAAGGTAAAGATGATACATCGGGCTTGGTGGTAGTGGCAGGTGGAGGACACCCGCTTAACCCAAGAAAGGCGAAAAACATTAATCCATATAGAGATGCAGTCAACCGATCAACCATAATTCTCTCCTTATCTCAGTCCGTTGGAAAAGGCGCTTACCCCACCCAGGACGCGATAAAGGATTTGTATCATCTCCCTCCCAAAGCTGTCAATCTGAAGTCGTAATTAATTCAAAAACTGAGAGCCGGCCAATTTCGAGAGTTTACGCCTTCGCCCGGCTTGAGGTGCGATCTAGTCTCAGCTAGACTATCGGTGATTTTATGCTTGCTAAACGCATCATTCCCTGTCTCGACGTAGCTGCGGGACGGGTAGTCAAAGGCGTCAGGTTTGTCGGTCTGTGCGATGCCGGCGATCCGGTAGAGATCTCTCGGATCTACGATCGTGAAGGCGCGGATGAACTCTGCTTTTTAGATATCACCGCCTCGCATGAGAAGCGGGAGATTATCCTCGATGTAGTCGCACGCACGGCGGACGAGGTTTTTATGCCGCTAACGGTGGGAGGAGGAATCAACACCCTGGAAGATATACGCAAGCTTCTCAGAGCCGGTGCCGACAAGGTCTCGATCAATACCGGAGCAGTGGCCCGGCCTGAGTTTGTCCACGAGGCGGCGGAGACCTTCGGCAGCCAATGCATCGTGGTCGCTATCGATGCCAAGCGAGCTGATGGGAGCTGGGAGGTTTTTACCCACGGTGGAAGAAAAACGACGGGGATCGATGCCTGTGAGTGGGCTGAAAAAATGGCCGCTTACGGCGCCGGTGAGATCCTTCTCACCAGCATGGATCGAGACGGCACCAAGGAAGGCTACGATCTGGAGCTGACCCGGACTATCTCCGACCGTGTTAGCGTCCCGGTGATTGCATCCGGTGGGGTAGGGAATTTGGAGCATATCTACGACGGTTTGACTATCGGCAAGGCCAGCGCTGCCCTGGCCGCCTCCATCTTTCATTACCGGGAATACACTATTGCGGAATGTAAGAGCTATCTCCACAAGAGAGGACTACCGGTGCGGCTCACCCATTCATGATCGCCTCCCTTCCCAGAGTTCATCCCACAGAGCTGAAAAATAAGCTCCAACATATTATCGGAGAGAGAAGCCCCTTCAGCAGCCAGCGTCATCTAGCCGCTGTAGAAAGCTATATTGAAAAGGAGTTTAAAGGCTATGGGCTTAGCGTGGAGACCGACACCTTCACGTACAGGGGAAAGAGCTACCGCAACGTCATGGGTTATGCAGGCTCCGACCGGGGCTTCCCTTTGATTATTCTGGGGGCCCATTTTGATTCCGTAGAAGGAAGCCCAGGGGCCGACGATAACGGTAGTGGGGTGGCAGTCCTCCTCGAGGCGGCACGCATTCTCTGCGAGTCGAGGCTCCGATCCCGAGTGCTTTTCTGCGCCTTTAATCTAGAGGAGCTGAACATGATCGGCAGCACCCATCTTGCCAAAAAGTTCAAGGCAGCAGGGGCAAAGGTCGGTGCGATGATCTCCTTAGAGATGGTGGGCTTCACCGACTCACGTCCTGGAGGACAGCGGTATCCACTAGGGCTTCGGTGGTTTTATCCGGACCGAGGAGACTTTATCGCGGTTGTCGGGAACTGGCGCTCCGGTTTGCTTCTAAGAAAGTTTTCTCGTCTGATGCGCCGTGTGCCCGGACTGCCGGTGGAGACTCTGACGGTTCTCGGAAATGGTATTCTGATCCCCTCAGCCCGTCTGAGCGACCACTCCCCATTTTGGGATCTTGGCTATCCCGCGCTGTTGGTAACCGACACTTCTTTCTTTCGAAACCCTCATTATCACGGCCCCTCCGATTCCCTGGAAACGCTCGATCTCGATTTCATGGCGAGAGTTTGTCAGGGGGTGATCTACGCGATATGGCAAATAGCAAATCGCTATTAGCCTATCACTGTTCGTTACGACACCACTATCATCGGAGCAAGACACAATGACGAAGGGAAATTCTCAAGCTTTGGAGGAAACTGAAAAGATAAGAGATCTTGGAACTTAAATCGGTGGGTTTGACATGGTTCGGATATGGTATTACCCTACAGTCATATGGGTATTACAGACGGAGGCGCCATGAAAACCCTCTCCCTTAAGTTGACGGAATCTCTCGATAAAAAGCTTGCAGAGGCCGCTGCAAAACGGGTCGCGAGCAAGTCCGCCTTAGTGCGCGAAGCCCTGGAATCATACATGAAGAACGAAAAGACCGTTAAGCAAGGGTCCTGTCTCGAACTTGCTCAAGACCTTATGGGTTCTGTGGAAGGCCCTCGTGACCTGTCGTTCCACAAAAAGCACATGAAGGGCTTCGGTAAATGAGGCGTGGGGTCTTGTTAGACACAGGCCCCCTTGTTGCCAGCATCAACAGACGAGATCGATACCACGAGTGGACCAAGTCACAACTAGCAGAGATAGAACCACCGTTGTTCACCTGTGAGGCTGTCCTGGCAGAGGCGTGTTTCCTCCTACGCCGCCTGCGCGGTGGTAGCAGGACGGTGGCTGAGTTCGTCGATCGGAGGATCATCGAGATTCCATTTCGCGTGGACGCACATGCAAAGTCGCTCGCCACTCTCATAGATAAGTACTCGAATGTCCCCATGTCGTTGGCTGATGCCTGCCTGGTTCGCATGTCAGAAATACTTGACAATAGCGTCGTATTTACTTTGGACCAAGATTTTAAGATCTATCGCAAACACGGACGACAGGTCATTCCCACCATAATGCCACCGAAAGAGTAGTGAACGAAGCTTCCCGCGGGCACTACCTGCTGTGACGGTAACTTCAGCTTGGCGAATTATTTGCATATGACCGGAACTAGGATCGGTCATGGAATCGACGACTCAGTCTGAGGAAATACATAACAGACAGGATCAAATCTCGAAAGTTATTGTAGAGGTATGATTCCATAGTGAAGAGGTGGTACAGAGATTTCGATGAGGGCTAAATCTATGATTCAAGATTTAAGCCTATTACCCTCTGGTTCATTGATTAAGCGAGAATTTAATATGCCCAGTTTCTAATAATGTGGACGTTAGCTGCATTGATAACTGGTATTCACACACTTTCTGGAGATTGCTGTGCGGGAAACATCGAAATTTGAGAATACTGTTCTGCTCGCCATAGTGTGGACTTTTCTGACCACTAGCTCGCTGCAGGCCTATGTTTTGCCTAAGCCTCTTTTTCCTACCACCAAACCGACTGCTAAGGAGCTAATTAAAACTCGCCGATATTCGATTATGGATTATACGCCTCCAGTAAAAGTCAAACTAATCCCCGATCGCAGTCAAGGTTCCTATGCGACTCCCGAACAGACGATTATTAGCTCTCTTTCTGCAAAACATGCCATTGATCCTGACTGGGATTTGGAGAGTTGGACAAAGGCTTCACGAGCTTATTTGAAGAAGGAGTTGTTTGGAAGGCTCGGTATAACCCGTGACAAAAGACTGGCAGCCTGGAAAGCCGTTTTCCCAGGTACTAATCCTATTCTTAAAAGGCGGGTAAACCTTGCCTCCCACGTCGTCATCGAATGGAAAAACGTTTCTGCCAAAGGCAGCACTGATGAGGATGTTATGTCCTTGGCGCTCAAGTTAGAAGAAGGCAAATGGAAACTGATGCAGGATTTCAAGATAACTGTTTCTGGATTCAACTGGTGGCAAGATGAACAAGCGGCCAGATCAAGGTTAGACCAAGTGAGGCAAACTCTGGGGGTCCTTAGTTATGAGTTCCGCACACTCAGCGAAAAGGAAGCGGAGCTTGCGGATATCCAGCAAGCCATAAAGGTGCCTAAACCGGATTTCCCTACGACCAAACCGATACATAAGGAAATGGTAGAGACTTATCGATTTAGTCTTATGAAATATGAGCCTGCAGTAGCAGTTAAGCTTCAAAGCCAGGTTCATGTTGTCTATGCCACGCCGGAAGAGGCGGTAATAGCTCACCTTTCTGCGATGTATGCGGGAGATTTTGCGTGGTACTTGAAAGGCTGGACAAGGTCTGCCCAGCAATACATGAAGAATGAGGTTTTCGAACCTTCTACAGGGAGGCTTCCCAGGCGGCATCTGTATTTCACTGGAGAGACACCAGAATTCAAATGGTATTTTGAGGGTTGGCCAAAAGAGATGCGAGCGGCCAAACGGCAAAACCAGGGTGACGATGTAGCGATAAACTCTCAGGAGATGGTTGCCTCCTGGAAGAAGGGTCTTCAGGATACGCGAGTTGAGCTGACCCGGCGGGTTAATCGAGGTCAATATGTCATCATTGAATATGCCGTCATCTCAACGAAAAACGGCAGACAGCTGTCAACCTTCTCAATACCCCTCCAGAAGAAAGGGAGGACGTGGAGGGTTACGCAAGGTTTGCGTAGTGATCCGGTATTTCATTATTGGAACAATAATCGTGCTGCACAGGCTGCTGGCTACGCAGTCCACATGCCCAACGGAGAGTGAGCGAACTACCCTGTCTGCCAATATAGATGAGACTTACCCTCCTTGAGTTTAGTGTAGAGGGCAAGTAAGGAGTTTTCATGGAAAAAACAAATGTTACGGCATTATCCACTGCAGAGCTGGAAGTGATGGCGGAACCGGTACGGCGACGATTTGCGGCGGAGTACAAGTTGAGGACGGTGTCAGGCTTGAGTTGTTGAGTTATTGCCCAACTTGTCGCTCCAGACCGATCGCTGATTGCGGCGGCTGAGCTTAAACGTTAAGACCCCTGAGCTTCTAAAAACCGCTCCGCGTCCTCTGTCCAGACAGCTTGCTGAAGGTTGAGAGCCTTAACAACTCGTGCCTAACATCCGCTGCAGCCGACCATATTTTGGTGCGTCCGGTGGCTTAGCTTTTTCAATGTGGGATAACTCAGTAGTGGTACCGAAGTTGGGCGAGAAATAGGGAATTCCCCTCGACCTTATAAACGATGCGGTGCTCGTCGTTTATTCGTCGAGACCAGTAACCCGACAGCCCATGCTTGAGGGGCTCGGGTTTGCCGATGCCCTGGAACGGTGAGCGCTGAATGTCTTGGATGAGGGAGTTTATCCGTTTAAGTATTTTTCGGTCAGAACGTTGCCAGTGAAGGTAATCTTCCCAAGCGTGCTCCGAGAAGACTAATCTCACTCGATAAGTTCCCGTTCGGTCCCTCTACCGGCTTCGAGCTCGGCGATGGATTCAAGAAGTCTACGGGCATTTTTGGGGCTCCGGAGCAGATAGGCGGTCTCTTCTAGGGCCTCGTAATCGTCGAGGGAGATCATTACGACGGAGCGAGAATTTCTTCGCGTGACGATTACAGGGGCATGGTCGTCGCAGACCTTTTCCATTGTCTTGGCCAGTTTGCTTCGGACTTTGGAGTAGGTGATGGTGTCCATGAGTTCCCTCCAGGGCATACTTGTACAGGTAACTGTACAATAAAAACTCGCACATAACAACCGCTCGGAGCAGGCGCCTGTTTCGGGCACTGCTCAACCGAAACGTTAAAACCCCTGAGCTTCTAAAAACCGCTCCGTGTCCATGGCGGCCATGCAGCCGGTGCCGGCGGCAGTCACTGCCTGACGATAGACATGATCCTGGACATCCCCACAGGCAAAAACACCGGGGATATTGGTGGCCGTTCCGTCATGCGTGAGGACATATCCGCGCTCGTCCAG
>JAPUHZ010000386.1 GCA_027297485.1 Deltaproteobacteria bacterium | reverse complement strand
GACAAATGGAAGAAAGCAGGCGCCTTCAGCAACATAGGCTTGGCTCAGGCAGAAGTGGGTGACCTGGCGGGGGCGCTTCAGACCGCCGCCAGGATCGACAAGATGAAAGTGAAAGCACCTGCCCTGACCGCCAAGATGCGCTCGAAAGCCAGGATCTTGACCGCCATCGCGGGGGCCCAGGCAAAAGAGGGTGACCGCGCGGCCTCGGCGAGGACCTTCGAGCAGGCTCGTCGAGCCGCATATGCCATCCCCTTCATCCCCTTCTTGCGCCAGGACGAAAGAGCGGATGCTCTGTCAGAAATCTCCCAAGCTCAGGCGCGGGCCGGGGACGTGAGCGGAGTTCTCACCTGGATCGGAGACGAGATCTCATCCTATGTGAAGTCGTTTGCTTTGCTAGGTGCTGCCAAGGGGTTGTTGGACAGGATCGAAGTGAAAAACTCGCAAGGTACTAACGAGAAATAATGAAGCATCAAGAGGTTCTGCGGGGCCGAATCCGACTTCCAGTATGCGGTCGTCAGGTTGAGGGTCGAGGACTTCCACGACGCCCCGATTCAACGCAGCATTTTTCACTGCCATAAGATGGCCGACCACCCGTCCGGCAAACCCGGTGGGGTGGCCGAACAGGCCCGCCACGAGCGTGCCGCATCAACAGTTAAAGGTTATATGGCTATCCTGAATGCACGAGGGGCGTTGAGGTGGGTCCTCATAGTCCTCAATTAGGAAGAGCTCTTTGTCTGTCGCCAAAATCCTAGACGATATTCTGGTTCCTTCCGGGCGGAATCGAGTGCGATTAACGCTACCTGCCACGCAAATAATCATCCTGACCGACCAGCCAATCCTGCCGTATCGGACTGAAGATATCGATCTCCAGCGACTCTTCCAGCGCTACCACTCGATGGGGGATATTTTGGGGAACGTGTATTACCTCGCCCGGCCTCAACGCTACCCGTTTCCCTTCCAGTTCAAACTGGAGCGCCCCGCTGATAACAAACGAAAACTGCTCATTCTCGTGATGATGAAGCGGCACCTCGGCACCTTTAGTGTAGTGCACTTGTGCCAGAGTAATCCTTTCACCGTTGATCACCTTTCGCCAGAGGCTCTCTTTGAGAGGCTCCCGTGGAATCCCTTCCCAGGAATAGAGCGGCATTACAGACCTCCTTCAGCTGATGTGTGCCTTGCCAAAAATCGAATCGGCTTTCAGCACATTATTACATACAAAGGATAACTGAAAGAGCAGCCGAGAAGCATCACTGGTTTTACTCCGAAGACGAATCGAGGAGAGTCAGAAAGGATTGGAGAAGAGTGGAGAATTTTGAGCAAGTGCCCGCTCGGCTTAACCGATCTGCTCCTCACCTGGTTCCAGGGTTGCTCTTTCCAGCAGTGTTTCCATTACTGGCCTGTACACTCGCGCGCTTGGCAGCTGGAAGAGGCAATTAGAGATAAGAGTCATTGAAGGGATTGTTCAAAAAGTAGTACTGGGCGCCGCGACCGAAGTGATTGAAAGACCAACATCTAGACGGGCAAATCGTGAGGGCGAAAATTGCACAGTTTTGGCTCGGCTTGGCTCCAACGTTCGGTGTGTCGGTGTATATGATATGAATAGACTAATCAGAAGATTCCTGAGTATTCTAGCCCTGTCGGCTTTCCTTGCGGGCTGCTCGGGGTCAGAGCCCCAGCACAAAGCATCCGATTCGGGCACATCTCAGCAACAGCCAATCGCTGGAGTCCCCAAGTATCTGCTTGCTCGTCCATCGGAGTTGTACGTCCGAGATGGCGACAAGATTGTGAATGCACCAGCTGAGGACATTTCTGTGGCGCGACGCTATCCCGAATTCCAAGACAAAGGCGAACTGCGCAAGGGCCAACGCATTACAATCATGACGGCCAAAACCACCTACCGAGTTGAGGAAGAGGTGCGAGTCATTCATGTTCTAGAGGCACCCGAGGCAGGGCACGAACTGCACGTGATGGGACCGAAACAGATTCAGAACGAATTCGTCGATGGGAAACTAGCTTCGCCAGCAAGAACAGGTCTTGCAGTCTATAACGGTCGAGTAATGAAGAGCCCTGGGGTAGACTTCAACTACGAGATTTCCAGCTACACGTTCGACAAGCAGGGTGAGCACACAATTGAGTGGAAAGGCGGAGGTCATCCGATCCAAGCCGACCTGAAACTGGAGTCGAATGTGTTGCGGATAACTGTGACCGAATAGAACACCGAACCATGCCATCAGGCGACACCAAATGGCGCGCCTGATGGCTGCTCTTATACGGCCCCCGCGGTCGAGATTGTTGCCTGCAAAATGAGCTTATTGCTTAGAAGAAAAGGTGGATTGTTCTCGAAAGATTATGAACTAATGGACAAGGACTCGGTTGTTTGCTTCATGCAGTTCAACGACTGGAGACACGCCAGCCTCTTGATCGAGGGAAAGCGCTATTTAGTTCGTGCCAATGGTCGGGGGAGGTGGATTTTGGAGGAGAGCGGAATCTCCATCGCTGGTTCTCAAAGACAAGGCACCGGTCCTCGATTAACGTTGACGGTAAGTTTCGATACCCGTTCTTGGCTCCTCAAACCTCGTCGAAAGGGCCTGATGTTACATCACGACATATGGGAAGACGATTGTGTAGTCGGTCAAATTGCGAAGAAGATTGGATGGTGGAGCTCCGGTC
>JAPUHZ010000385.1 GCA_027297485.1 Deltaproteobacteria bacterium | reverse complement strand
CCGATCACCTATACAGCCAACAATCCGGTGTGCCTTAAATCCAAGCGAGAGTGCCAACTCTAAGAGCGCGTTGCTCGTAGCCCAGCATGTACCGCTCGCACCGTGGGTTAGCCAGCTCTCGAAGAACTCTACGGCTTGCATTCCGGGCAGAGGCAGATCGCCCCCTGCACGCAGAGCTATCATCTTGCACACGTTGTCGAATGGGACGTTCGCGCACCAAGCCCCGTACAACGCTTTGAGCCCGGAGAAATTTGGGGAGGGTGCACTCGAAAAACCGAGCCGCTCGGTAACCCGGTCTCGGAGTTCACTCCCGAGGATGATTGAATTGTCCTGCGAACGCACGCTTTCCCTTTCCTTCGGTCGAAGCCCACAAGTCCTTGCCAACCCGTGACGTAATCTCCGGCTTCCGAGCCACTATGGGCGTCTCGCGTGCTCTATCTTCAACCGACCAACCAGATAAGATATACTGCTCTTGCCGTTGCAACCTATCTCAGCAAGACCTCTATCAACTTCCAGAAGGTTGTCAAGGGTCCTTTCTACCGCTCGATAAGACTCAATTAAAGCGTCGTTTAATTGCGTCCTGGAGTGATTGACAACCTTTTCCCCTGTGATATTGGTCTCTTAGTCACAGACAACTAAGCATGAGTCTCCCCTATCAATGAGTGGCTTCTAGCATCATGTGGGGCCGAACACAGGACGGAAAACGTTCCTTAGAGGGGGGAAATGAACAGAAAGGTCTGAAGCCAGTCGTCTTTACGTTTTCTCGTAATGGTGTGCTGGCCTTTTTGCTTCTGGAGTAGTTTTGGGGGCCAATATTCGAGTTTTTGGTAGCTATGCATCAAAAGCAAGTTCCTATCATTCTGCCGCGGGAAAATCGCCAGCTGGAGAAATCGGCGGGACCACAAGCAGGCCAAACACCATCAACGCCTTACAAAAGACACTGAGTATGCCCGTTCGGTGACGCAAACGATATTTGCCGAAAGTCATCTTTGTTCTGGTCCTTATCAACGCAGCCAAAAGCCTAGCAGGCCGGCCAGTATCTGCAAACGGGCGCGATCACACGAAGCGAATCAAACATTGCGGCCCACAATCCACCCGATAACGAATCCGATTGCGCCGGCGACGACGGTATGAATCGGCAAGAAACGGAAAAGCCGCTCCGGCTGTTTCGCGTCGCTGACATATGCCATTGCAGACGCTGTTATCAACAGCACGGGCAGAAGCCTTATCAGTATCAGCTTCGATGTCTTAACCATCGCTGCTTACGAGTACGGGAAATTGAATTCGCGTGCCCGGACGGACTTTGTGCAAATCGAGGACCGGATTGTATTGACGAAACAACCAGACGGGTACGTCATACTTGCGCAGCGAAAGTATCCACACTGACTCGTTCCTCTTAATAGTGTGCTCCGTGACACCGGTTATTGTGTGACTTCGAAAGAAGCTGTCCTGCTGTTGGCGGTGGTAGGCAATCCTCAGGTTTTCGAACGATGCCGCGTCTACCTGGCTCAGGTCCAGTTTGATACGCTGCCCGACTTCCACGGCCGTTCGAAACGCGAGATCGTTAATGTCGCGCAGACGCTGAGTTTTTATGCCCAGCCAGTCGCCGTAATGGCCAAGCGTCTCGAGGGGCTGGATCTCGATTGTGTTGTCGGTGGCGACGCTGTAGTCGCTTGGATCGGACAACAAGGTAGTCGGGATCTCGCTTCGGATGCTCGCGGCGACCTGGTCCGTCAGCACGCCCGGGCTGGCTTCTCCCTCCTCCGGCGCATCAGCCTGGTCGACAATGGCCGTTGCGTGGGCAACGGCAGCGACCACCTGGGGTTCTACTTTCGGTTTCGCTGGCGCGCCGGCGGTCGCAACGGTAGGGGCAGGTCCGGCTGCCGGCAATCGCAGGCGTTGACCAGCCCTGATGAGATTGCGGCTTCCAAGGTCATTCAGAGCGACAAGTATCGATACCCTGGTCCCATATTCCTGGGCGATCTCCGACAAGGTATCGCCACGGGAAACAGTATGAAACAGATCCGCAAGCTGCTTGGCGAACTGTTGGTCTGCAGGTAGCGCCGCGATCAACTGTGCCATAGATCCCTGCAACATGTTGCGCGGCATTCTGACTTCATAACCTTTTGGCAGGTGCTTACTGCCCTGCCAGATCGTCGACTGAAGCGCAGGATTATGGCGTGCCAGATCAGCCTGGCGGACGCCTAATGCTTTGACAACAGAGTTGGCGGAAACGTAGGCCGGGAGATCCGTGGCCGTATAGTCGATGGGGCGGTCTGGCACGACACCTGGAAAATATTGTTTCGCATTTTGGTCAATCTGCATCGCCGCAAGGAATGTGACATAGAAATTTCGGGATGCAAAGCCAAACGTCCTGCCGCGGTACTCCCGGAGAATCCGCACGTATGCGGTATCACCAAACTGGCGCATCGCGCGCCGTGCACCGGAAAGCCCGTGGTTGTAAGCCGTTATCGCCATCGGCCAGTTGCCGGTAAGCGAATAGTTGTAGGCGAGCAACCTGCCGGCCGCCTCGGTTGCCGTGTAAGGGTCGTTTCGCTCGTCGAGCACGTGATCGACCTGCATGAATCGTCTTGCAGTGCTTCTCGTAAATTGCCAGATCCCGGATGCGCCGACATGCGATCTCGCGTCCGGGTTATACGATGATTCGACGTGTGGCAAAGCAGCGAGCTCGACAGGTACGCCCAGCCTTAAGAACTCGGCGTTGACATGATCGCGGTATCGGCCGGCTCGCTTGAGCCCGGCACTGAATCGATCAGAAAGTCCCTGCTGGAACCGGATGCGATTTCTGGCATCTCGCAGCGTCTTTTTCGTCACATCCGCCGGCCAGAGGTCGAGGACGCGCTTCTCCTCGGTGGACAGCTTGTCACGCCTACCGCCCGCCAGCGTATTCAGGACAGACTTGTAGTGCTTCCGCCGCGCCTCGGCTCTCCGATTTCGTTCACGTCGGCTCACGCTGGCCGGTATGTCGAGATGCTCATAGACCACAGCGAGATTGCGACTGTCGTGCAAAACGCCCTGATCGCTTGTGTAGTGGGTAAATATTGTGATCCAGAAGCTGATGTCCGGCTCGAGTTCAGCCGGCCTTGGAAAGTCACTGGTGTCTGCGGCCAGCGGGGTGGCAGCCAGCACCAGGAAAAGGGCAATATTTCGGGAAATGGCGGTCATAGCGTCAATTCGTAAATTTTACTGAGATTTAGCTGGCCGACGTACAGGTCATTCAAACGGCATTTTAATGCTGGCACCTCGGCAGTGCAATCCCTAGAATAAGGGATCAAGTCTGCTCTTGGCTCTTTAGGAATTGATGTTCAATCTCACATGCTCTCTGGATGTCTTTGGGTACGTTGTGACTAGATAGAATTACTTCCTTTGAGCACTTGGGCCTGTGGGAAGAAGCTCATGCCCCGCCGGATCGAGGTCCTCCGGAGAAAGAGATTACTTTTGATGCCTCCCGAGGAAGATCGAGGGACAGCCAGTTGATTTAAAAGCCTCACCCTCTCCCAGATCGAGGCAACGTCCAGCTCTCTACTTGTAAGCTGGCACCGCTTCTACTTCTGCGGCGGTCCACCATCGGGCCGCCGTTTTGTTAATTCAGAGCCGTAGGACTCATTTAAATAGCTCTTTAATTGCGTCCTGGCGGTCTAACACCGCGCAAACCCTAGCCCAGAGCGGCTCCGAGCTCAAAGAGAATTGACCAAATCGTAAATCTGGGTAGGACTCAGTTAAAGCGTCGATTAATCGCGTTTGGCAATGAATCAAAACGTCTAACAAACAATATGCTGATCAGGGCATCCTTTTCATTGGTCAATATGAAGAAGAAAAGTAGGCCGGGGTCTCGGTGTAACCGTGTTGGATTAGGAAGAGGATGGAGGTGTCATCGCCGCGCTTCATTAATTTCCTCCAACTTTGGTAACGTTCTCTCTGTACGTCCACTCAGAGAACGAGTACAGCACCCCTTTAGTAAAATTTATGGCGACGACGCCGCTTCAGGAGTATAGGTGGATCTTGCCCCTGCCTGAGGGTGTATTGGAGAAATTATAGGACGGCAATGGATAGTCAGTGGTCGATCTTTATCGAGGGGTCAACTTCCCCTTTTTTCGAGGCGGAGGGATAGACTGCCTTTTTGGATATGAATTCGCCCGCAGTCGTTCTTCTTACTAAGCTCCCCGATCAGGGTCACCAGTGGATGCCTGGCATTGAGATATTCTTTGGGCGCCCCCGCAGTCAGCAGGGCCCTTGTAGAATCTTCGCCGGCAAAAACCCGAAGCACTAGTTCTTCATCAGAGACGCTACGGCCACCGAATTTGCGCCGCACTTCCCGAATCGATGGGTTGGGAGGTGTCCATCCTTCCCACTTCTTGGCGCGCGGACTGCTGAGAATCTTGTCCTTGACGTTGGGGTCCATAAGCAAAGCGCCTTCTTTGCCCCAAAGCCCCAGCGCGTATTGAATCGTTTGATCCGTGACCTCTTTGTACCGCTCTCCCACGATCACATTAATGGCCGCCTGGCTTCCGACAAACTGGGAAAGGGGAGTCACCATGATCGGGTAACCGAACTCTGCGCGGACGTGAGCAACTTCTTCCAGTGTTGCCTCAAGTTTTTCCCCCATGCCGACTAGCCGAAGCTGGTGACGCAGATTGGAGATCATGCCACCGGGCACCTGATGGGAATACTGGAAGTAATCATATTCAAGCGGCTTACCGATGGGAAGGCCCTCCCTTTTGGCAATGTAAGTAAAATGTTCCCTGACAGGATCAAGCGCCTTTTCATCGATCAAAGGCGTATAGCCCAGAGCGCGGACATTCATGGCTACATTGATGACTGACGGTTGGGAAGAGCCGTTGGCTAGCGGCGGGACTGCTGTGTGTAAGGTCCTTACACCGAGCTTTACCGCTTCCAGATAGCACAAAGGCGCCAGGGTATTGTTGCAGTGGGCATGGAACTCAAGGTGGGTGTCACCTATATTTTTTAGAATGATAGGAATAAGCGTGCGAACTCGCTCGGGCGTAAGGAGTCCGCCCACATCTTTGAAACAAATTCGGTAAGGGTTCATGCCGGCGGCTTCCCGCGCCTTCTTGGCATAGTACTCGTCCGTGTGTCTAGGTGAAACCGAGTAGATGAGGTTGGCGACCGTTTCCATCCCCAACTTGCGTAGGCCTTCCACCTCCTCCTTGAACAAGGAAAAATCGTTCCAGGAATTTGATGTGCGGGTGAGCGTTATCCCGTGTGCGACGACGCGCTGTATCACAAGCTCCAGCACGCACCTCGGTATTTTTTCAAATCCGCCTTTCAGGCCGCCATGGTACCGCAGGCGGGTCCGCTTGAAGCGTTTCGTGCCAAGCCGGATCCACTCCCAAGGATTCTGTTTGAGCTCGCGGACGAATTTCTTAAACATGACGGTGACAAAGAACTCCATGCCCTCGAAGCCGCACTGGTCCATTTGTTCCGCGATGCCAAGCATGGCGCCAGTCCTCATCCCCAGCGCCCAGAGGCTTTGATTGCCGTCGCGAACTGTCGTATCGACAAAACGAATCTCGCTCACCTCGACTCCTTAAGCCTCCAAAAAGAGACCCCCCTGGAGCTTGTCCTCAAGCCAGCGCGTGTTCACCTTCCCCCGCACATAATCCATCTGGCATACCAGGAGGTGAAGGAAAGGTATGGTGGTCTCTATGCCGGACACAACAAAATTCTCCAAGGCCCGCTGGACTCCTCCTATCGTTTTTACCCGGCTATCACCTCGCACGATCAGTTTGGCCAGCAGGGAGTCGTAGTACGGCGGGACCCTGTAACCCAGGTAGCAGTGGGTGTCAACACGGATACCCGGCCCCTCGGCTGGACGCCATTGGAGAATCGGACCGGGACATGGCCGAAATCCGTCCCTGGGTGACTCGGCCGTGATACGACACTCCACTGCATGCCCGGTGAACCGGACATCTCCTTGAGAAAGACGAAGCCGCTGGCCGTCGGCGATGCGAATCTGTTCCTGGACCAGATCGATTCCCGTGATCATCTCTGTCACAGGGTGCTCCACCTGGATCCGCGTATTCATCTCCAAAAAATAGAACCTACTGGCGTCCTGATCTACAAGGAATTCCACTGTGCCAGCATTTTCGTAGCGCATTTCTCTTCCTATGGTAACCCCAGCAGCACGGATTTCTTCCCGCAGAGAATCAGAGAGATTAGGTGCCGGTGCCTCCTCCACCACTTTTTGGTAACGCCGTTGGAGCGAACAATCCCTGTCGCCAACATGGATCACATTTCCAAAACGGTCTCCCAAGATTTGCACTTCAATGTGTCGAGCATTCGGGATATACCGCTCCATGTAGAGTGTCTCGTCACCAAAGGCCGTACGTGCCTCGGCAGCTGCGGTAGTAAAGGCCGTTTCGAGCTCTTCTCTCTTCGAAACAAGTTTGATCCCCCGACCTCCACCTCCCGCGGCGGCCTTGAGGAGAACCGGGAAACCTATTTCCGCCGCCGTAGCGGAGCCCTCCGAAAGACTTCCTACCTTCATAGAGCCGGGAATAATCGGCGTGCCAAACCGATGAACCATCTCCCGTGCCTTCAATTTATTGCCCATCCCTCGGATACTCTCCGGTCGTGGCCCAATGAAACGGATGTCGTTTTGTGCGCATGCCTCGGCCAGCTCTGGGTCCTCAGCAAGAAAACCGTAGCCGGGATGAATGGCATCACAACCTGTTCCCAGAGCCGCACCTATAATGGCTTTTACATTGAGGTAGCTTTCCGCTGCACGCGGCGGGCCGATGCAGACGACACGGTCCGCCAGCCTTGCCGGAAGGCTCTCGCGATCCGCCTCTGAGACCGCAGCTACCGATTCAATTTTGAGGTCCCGGCAGGCCCGAATGATACGCACTGCGATCTCGCCGCGGTTGGCAACGAACACCCGCCCTATACCCATCCTGATCTCCCTTCCTGTATGCTCTGGAAAATCGCCCCCGAGTTTTCTTTGAAAGTAAAAGACACCTAACCAACAATTAGCCCGCAATATTCATGAGACTAGGAAAAACCATGACATAGCGTCGATCGGGGAGGTGAGCCATGACGGGCGAGAGCACCTGAGACTAGAAGTCCAATGACGTGTCTGGTGCTAGCTTCAAACTTTTCCCCCGCAGTTCGCTCCGGTTCTGCAGTTCGAAGGCTTCCTCATAGTTCGACAATCTCACTATGCCCCTGAGTTGAATCGAAGGGTCAAGGCAGAGACTTAGACGTTCGGCTGGCTTCGTCCCGAGCTCAGGCCGAGGGGAGTTCAGTCGAAGCCTTGCCCTCGACCGGAAGGGCTCGCCCCTAAGAACGATGAATGATGCGGTTTAGATCGCCCCCTCCCCCTTCATGCGGGCGAGGTCCGCCGCGCTGTACCCGAGTTCTCCAAAGACGACCTCACTGTGTTCACCCACATAAGGGACCGGCAAATCTGGCTGGCAGGGCGTAGTGCCAAAAGCGACCGGAAACCCAAGGAGCTTGAGCGCTCGTTCTCCCTTACCAAAGGTTTTGGTCATGCCGAGATGCTGAACCTGTGGGTCTTCGAGGGCCTCCCCCACATTGTAGATCGGTCCCGCCGGAACATCATGCTCCTCCAGCTTGGCAAGCCATTCCGCTCGGGATCGCGTCCGAAAAATTCCCGCAAGGATGTCACGGAGCACGTCATAATTCTTAATTCGGTCTGCCTTTCTTACGAATCGAGGATCTTTCACAAGCTCGGGTCGTCCCGCCGTCTCGGCAAGCCCTTGCCAGAATTTCTGTGGTGTCGAAAGATGAACGGCGAAAGGCAAGCCATCGGAAGCCACAAAGGCATAGGATTGGGAGCGATGGGCGCGCGATAGTTTGTCTGCGATTACTCCCTGGTTTAGATATTCCGCTACCGATGTGGATTGGAACGCCAATCCCGCCCCTAACATGCTGACCTCCAATTTTTGCCCCCGTCCCCCTAAGGACCTGGACAGCAATGCAGCCAAGACACCGTAGGCCGCAAAAATACCGGCTAACTGATCACTTATAGGAGGACCCACCGGTTCGGGATTGCTCATGTCGGTTAACTGACTCCACAACCCGCTCATGGCCTGAGCGATGGCATCATAAGTGGGACGATGACTGTACGGACCCGTGGAACCCATTCCCGTAAGCGAACAGTAAATGACATTCGGATTTATATCGTGAACCGCATCGTAGCCTACACCGAACCGCTCCAGAGTCCCGGGCCGAAAATTTTCCAGTATCACATCCACCTTGGAGGCCAAGCGCAAATACGCCTTGCGGCCGCTCTCGACTTGAACGTTGATGGTGACACTCTTCTTTCCTCGGTTGTACCCGGCGAAAGATGGCCGTACCGTTCCCTCTTTGCCATCCCACAGTCGGAAGTAATCGCCGCTGCCGGGCATCTCTACCTTGATCACTTCCGCCCCAAGGTCCGCCAACAACATTCCGGCATACGGCCCGCTGATCACATTCGCCATTTCCAATACCCTGAGATTGTTCAAAGGTCCTGCCATGGTGCCACTTCCTTTCCGGCTTACGAAGGTTCCTCCGGTCTCAGGTGAGGTTCAGCCCGAAGAACTTTTTGGCGTTCTCCAATAGAATTTTTTGCCGCACCTCCGGCTTGAAATCGATCTTTTCGAATTCTTCCATCCACCGTTCCACGCTGAGCGCCGGCCAATCGGAGCCAAACATCACCTTGTCCTGAAGCAGTGAGTTGACGTGTTGCACCAGCTCCTTAGGGAAGTACTTGGGGGCCCATCCGGACAGGTCGATAAAAAAATTGCTCTTGTGCCGGGCAATGGCAAGGCTTTCTTCCTGCCAGGGCCAAGATGGATGTGCTGAGATAATTTTAAGCTCGGGAAAATCAGCTGCTACATCGTCCAGATAAATAGGCTGGCTATATTTGAGCTTGATCCCCATACCCCCGGGTGTCCCGGCACCCGCCGCGGCCATCCCGCTATGGAACAGGATAGGTAGACCCAACCGCTGAGTCTCTTCCCAGAGGGGATAAAACCGCGGGTCGTTGGGAAAGAAATGCTGCCGGGCCGGGTTGAACTCCCCAATGCCGTGCAGTCCCAACTCCTCCTTACAGCGCCGGATCTCCTGTAAGGCAGTCTTGCCGTGCCAGGGATCGACAATCCCGAAGCCGAGAAAGACGTCCGGATGCTTACGCACCCCCTCGGCGATATGATCATTGGGCACAGGGGTAAGGCCTGTCACGCTGACGTCGGTCGTGTTCATGATCACGGCCATCATCTTCCGTTGGCGGTATTGGTCCGCCATTTCATCAATCGAGACGGGCTTACGCTCCCTTTTAAAATAGCGCGCCATCTGCTGCACTCTAGCCCCCTTGGATTTTAATGTGAGCTCATCACAGAGATGAACGTGTACGTCAATGGCTTTGACTTCCATGCGGCAAAACCTCCTCTTTCCTTTTTTCTAAGGTTATCGACAGACCTCGTTTCTGCACATGGATACGGCTACAATCGGTCCGCTTGCTGAGCTCCTCCACAAGCCTCACCAAAGGATGACAGGCGCCCAGATACTCCTTCGGTGGACCCGCCGCCCTCATAGCCGAAATCTCCTGCTCACTCACGATCCACCGAAGCAACAACTCCTCATCCGATACTCCGGACCCCCCCATTTTGCGCCTTACCTCCTCAACGGACGGTTCCGGAGGCTCCCAACCCGCAAGCTCCTTTGCCCGAGGCCGACCTAAAATTTTGTCTCTCACCTCCGGATCCATAGACGTTATCGCTTCCTCACCACCCCACCGCCCCAAGGCGTAGTGAATCACCTGATCGGTGACCTCCTTGTACCGCTCCCCGACAATCACATTAATGGCTGCCTGACTGCCCACAAACTGAGAAAGAGGCGTTACCATAATCGGATAGCCGAACTCCGCACGCACACGAGCCACCTCTTCCAAAGTCTCCTCCAACCGCCCCTCCATTCGTACCGTCCGCAGCTGGTGACGCAGATTCGAAATCATTCCCCCAGGGACTTGATGCAAGTATTGCGCGTAGTCGTACTCTACAGGACCTCCAATGGGGAATCCCTCCCGCTTCGCAATAGTGGTAAAATATTCCGTCACAGGCCTTAGGACTCCCTCATTCACCGCCGGTGCATACCCCAAGGCACGTAGGTTCTTCACTACGTTGAACACCGAGGGATTGGACGAGGCATCGGCCAATGGCGGAATAGCCACATTGACCGTCCGCACTCCAAGCTTGACCGCTTCCAAACAACACAATGACCCCAGGCCCGTCGTACAGTGGGTGTGGAGCTCAAGCGGTATCCCACCAATGTTCTGAAAGATCACAGGCACCAAAGTGCGCACCCGCTCCGGTGTTAACAGCCCACCAGGATCCTTAAGACAAAGGCGAAAGACATCCAACGTAGCCGCCTCGCGAGCCTTCTCAGCATAATACTGATCGGTATGCTTCGGGGACACCGAATAGATCAAATTGACAATGGGCTCTAGCCCCACCTTCCGGGCGACCTGCACCTTCCGCTGCCACCCAGGCAGTTGGTTCCACTCCTCTGAAATCCGCGCTTGCCGCATCCCGTTGGCTGCCATGCGCTCCATAAAAAGCCGATACATCGAATGTGGCGTCACCGCAAAAGCATTGAACCGGCCCGCAATCAACCGGAGGGGCGTTCGCTTCATTCTCTTTGCCATAAGCCGAATCCGCTCCCACGGATCCTCCTTCAACTCACGCACACTTTTCTTGAGATGAGAACCGGAAATCAGCTCGACGGCTTCAAAGCCCGCTCGGTCTATTTGATCCGCGACGGCAAGCATCATACCTGTCCTCATACCCTCAGCCCACAGGCTTTGCTGCCCATCCCGAAGCGTGGTATCTACGAACCGAATTTCATCCATCGAAGCTTTTGGGGGCCCCTAAGAAATCAAATTATATCGACCGCGGGGTCTCCTAATATTCTACTCACAACCTTCGTTTTAAGGCACAACCTGCTCCGGTTTGACCCGGAAGAGTATCTGGCCAAACTCCACGAACTGATCATTTTGAACGCAGACCTCTGCGATTATTCCCCGAACCCTTGAAGTGACTGCAGTAAACACTTTCATAACCTCTATCAGCCCCACTGTGGTGTCCTCATCCACAAGCTGAGCCACCTCTACATAAGGCCGCGCCCCTGGCTCCGGGGTCAAATAGATGGTTCCAACCATCGGCGCGGTGATCAGATGAGTGTCTCCCTCGACGACAGCAACTTCGGGACTTGCCCCTCTAGGCTCGGGGTTTCCTTCACTCTGACTCCCTTCGGTTTCGCCCCCTTCGTCCTTGGTTGTGCCCGAAGTCCCAGGATCGGATGAAATCTCAGGGCTGGCCTGATCCCTGGGAAATGGCACTCCTCCCCCTTTGCTGACCGTCAGCTTCAGGTCTCCCAATTCGAGTTGCAAGAAGTCAAAATGAGACTTTTCTATAAGGTCCAGTATTTGAAGAACATCGTCCTCGGTTAATTCCTTAACCATTCACTCACCTTCCATGTCCCACGGGAATTAGGGTTAGATTTCGGATGTGCCATGATTTGAACTTTGGTCCATTCTCTCTCTGATCCCCTGCCCTTAACGACTAACCGCTTAAATCACATAATACAAGTTCTGACCTTGACCGACTACTGACTAACTCAATCCGCACAAAAACTCCATGGGCCAGAATATCCGTGATCGACAAGGCCAAAATTCCGAATTTTCTCAATTGTCCTTTTTATCTCTGAAGCCTCTATCCTTTGTGGGTTTCGTGTCACAATGGCCTCGTAGTACCAGAGAGCCTTCTTTCTTGCATTCTCTTTCTGTTCCTTAAGAGGAAGTTCTGAAATGAAACCTCGATAACACTCCCATTTGTAGACCGATCTCTCCGGCCCGAGTTCGAGAACCATAAACAGGTCTTTGAAAAACCCTCCGAGAATACTCCATACTTCTTCGATAAACGGTCCATCTGGAAATTCCTTTTCATATTTGTGGGCGATCTCAAGGTTCGGCATTTCGCCTAACCGATGGTTTGTTCTTTCGCCGAGTATCTCAGAGAATAGGGTATATCCTCGAAGCGCGGAATGGGGATCCAACTTATGAGCCTCTCTTAGCCATCTCTCACTGTACAAAATGCCTCCGTAGTGACCGAGCTGAAGGCCCATCTCATCATATATTTGCTTCCAATGCTCGTTTCGAGTTTCATCATCAATATCCCCAGGTAGATTTTCAACAAGCTCTCTTAGCTTCCTGTCAAAATTCACCAGTTTCTCGACGGTGGGCGCTTGTTTTAGCCCTGTATATTCGGCGTACAGAGCAGCACCTTCCTTATCCAACCGTTCCAAGCCACCTGCTAAGCAGCCAACCCTCAATACGAAAATAAACAGGAACGTCGTAATGAGAGAAAAGCAACGAGGTCTCATAACTTTTTAGGAAGTGAAATCTGGAAGAGTTAGGGTCAAATCTTGGCCAGACAGTTGGAAAGAGCTATTCCAGGGCTTTCACGGTCTCGGATTCCGAGTTTCGGGTGTCGATTCAACCCTAAACTTTAAACTCAAAGCTCGAAACTTATCAGACCTGGGCTTAGGATCTTTTCTTTACTTCTTCTGGTGTTTTGCGTCGATCTCAATGGCCATGGCCAAGGCCAGGTCGCGGGCGGCTCCGTTCGAGCGCTCCCGTCTTGCATCCTTATCCACGTCGCTCAACAGCGAGTGTTCTTGTCGTCGCGGGTTGTCGAACACACAGAGAATCGATATACGCTCCATCCCAAAGTATTCGGCCACCGCAAAGGTAGTAGCTGTTTCCATGTCGACGGCAGAGAACCCTTGCTGGTGCCATCTCTCCAGATCCGCTTTACCTTCCGCCAAAAGCGCTGCTGTTGTATAGATCGCCCCCCTCCACAGAGGCTCTACCCCAAACCGCGCGAACGTATCCTCACCAAGCAGACCAAGCGAGGCGGTCACTTTCTGACCATCGGCCTTGTAGTACCGAGCGGCGCCTTCCCCACAAAAGGCCTCAGTGGGAACGAACAGATCTCCTGCGACCAACTCGTCCGCAAGCGCTGTGCAGCTGCCCGTTTGAATGACCGCGCGGGCCCCGAGCACTCCGAAAATATGAACAATCTCTGCCGTCATCGGCGCGCCGTAAACGCAAGCGAAGCCAAGCGACCGATTATCTAAGTCACCGATGAAGACGTACCCAATGAGACCATTGGGGGCATTCACTTCCAGAATATTGGAAAAATAGTTTTGCGCCGTCTCGTACTGTGACTGTAGATTGCGAGTGGCACGCAAGATCAAGACGGTCGGAATTCTGGATGCAGGGATGTTCAACATCCGCATCCAGTCGGCTTTGCCAAGTTCTTTGAGCATAAAGACGATCCTCCTTGGTTATCTAACTAGTGAGTATGCTGTTCAGCAATTACAACCATCCTTGGATTAGCTCCTCAGGACATAAAAATGGCCTTTTGCGTTATATTACTCTCATCCTAGAATCTGGCAAGATTTTTTTGGTAGGAAATGAGATGGGATAAACAGGCGGGTTATTTTTTCTTTTCTTTTAGGGCACGCCAGACGCGCTCAGGCGTGAGGGGAAGGTCTTTGATGCGGACGCCGGTGGCTCGAGCTATGGCGTTGGTGACGGCATGGGTAAGACCCCTCATCATCCCTCCAGTTCACCAAGATTTTTTAAGCAGCGTAAGTTTTAACTTCCCTCTCTAAGCGTTT
>JAPUHZ010000384.1 GCA_027297485.1 Deltaproteobacteria bacterium | reverse complement strand
ATAAAGTAGGACCTCGGTTCTTCTTCTCAGATAAAGTTATGCACCTTGATTGGGATAGACTGCAAGATTGGCAGTATTTCTCGACGAGAGAAGTGTTGACACAGCACGGATAAGTAATGGATATTGCTTGCAGATTTGCTTTTATTGGCATGGAAGTTTCAAGGGGATAAGCTGCATGCAGTGCAGCATTATACTTATTAGTTGAACTAAACCGCTTCGCGGTGGTGGTAGCTTCAGCACTCCAATAGCTTTTCACTCACCTTCTTGTTTTCCATTTCCCTTCACTCTCTCATCCTTCAATTCCATAATTTCGATTGATAACCGTTGCTCAATCCTTGTGATAGCATCCGCTCCCAAATCTAACTTTAAGGAGGTGCTATCATGGGAGCACTACGTACACGGATGATCGAAGAGATGAGACTTCACAACTTCTCACCCAGGACCGAACAGTCCTACTTGGCTGCGGTGAAGGGATTGGCAAAGTACTACCGCACCGCGCCCGACCAGTTTAATCAAGAACAGATCCGCTCTTATCTGGTGAATCTGAAGCACAGGGGGTTGGCGCTCAATTCCTTTAACGTGGCCATCTCGGGCCTACGGTTCTTTTACATACAGACCTTGGGGTGGAGCGATAAGAGCCTTTTTACCCCGCCGCGCAAGAGAACCTGGCGTCTACCGGAGGTCTTAAGTCAGAGGGAAGTGGAGCGACTTTGTACGGCCACGTCGAGTCTCAGAGACCGCTGTTTGTTGATGACCGCCTACGCGGCTGGGCTTGGGGTGGGCGTGCTGGTCTGCCTTAAGCTTAGCTACATCAATCGCGAGCGCATGATGATCCGCGTGGAACAGGGTAAAGGGCGCAAAGATCGCTACACGACTCTCTCCCGGCGTCTTCTTTGCGAGCTGGAGCGGTACTACAGGCGGTATCGGCCCGCGGTTTATCTCTTTCCCGGCAAAGACCCAAGCCGACTGCTTAACGTAAGCGTAGCTCAGAAAGCGTACAATGACGCAAAAAAGAGAGCCCAAATCCGAAGGGGACACGGCATCCATACGCTTCGCCACTGTTTTGCCACGCACCTACTTGAAGCCGAGGTGGACCTTCGCACCATTCAGACCCTTTTGGGACACAACTCTATCATAACCACCCAGCGTTATCTGACGATCCGTGAGCAACGCTTATCGGCCACGCTAAGCCCCTTGGATCTGCTCGATCCGTCCGACAGCCGATCTTAAAAGGGTGCTTGGATGCTGCCCGCCCATAATCAGCGGGCGGCAGGAGAACAGACTCAAGGCCGGGCGCGCCCGGAGCTGGCTGATATCTTTCGTCAGTATGGCCAGAGCTACAGCCGCACTCACCCTTTGTCACGTTCCCACCTCAAGGTCATGCGCGCCATCGAGGTCTGCCGGACCGCCGAGTTGGGAGGCCATCTGGAAAAATGCGATTCCTGTGGCTTCGAGCACCCGGCCTACAACTCCTGCCGCAACCGCCACTGCCCCAAATGCCAATCTCTGGCTAAGGCAAGGTGGCTTGAAAACCAAAAGCATGAGCTTTTGCCCGTGGGCTACTTCCACCCGGTCTTTACCCTGCCCCATGAGCTAAACCCCCTGATCCTCGTCAATAAGAAAGTCCTGTTCAATTTCCTTTTCAAAGCCGCCAGCGAAACCCTGCTGGAGTTTGGTCGGACTCACCTGGGTGGAACACTCGGTTTCATCGCCTTGATCCATACCTGGGATCAAACTCTCAACGACCACTTTCACCTCCACTGCCTCGTCCCTTCAGGGGCTTTGTCCTTCGATCAAAGCCGCTGGATTCCTGCCCGTAAAACCTTCCTGTTCCACTATAAGGCTCTGAGTCGGGTCTTTCGTGGCAAGTTCCTCGACTTCCTTGAGAAGGCTTTCGATCAAGGAAAGCTTCAATTCCCTGGCCGTGCCGCTCCCTTGAAAGTCCCACGGACGTTCAAGCGACTGGTCAGGGACTTATGGCAAAAGGACTGGGTAGTCTACGTCAAAAAACCCTTCTCTTCCCCCCAGAAAGTCCTCGACTACCTGGGGCGCTATACCCACAGGGTCGCCTTATCCAATGATAGTATCTTGTCTGTCCACAATGGCCAGGTCATCTTCAGCTATCGGGACAGAAAGGATCGGGACCGTCGTAAAACCATGAAGCTCGAAGTCAACGAGTTTATCCGTCGCTTCCTGCTCCATGTGTTGCCCAGCGGTTTCATAAGGGTGCGCCATTTTGGTTTCCTGGCCAACCGCTACAAAGAGAAACACCTCAGACGGTGCCGAGAGTTGCTGGGGCTTGATTCCGCTTTGCCGACCCTACAAGAAAAATCGACCGCTGATCTTATGCGGGAGCTGACCGGTACCGACCTTTCCCGCTGCCCCCGCTGCAAAGAGGGAACGATGGTCCTTGTGGCTGAACTGCCCAAACTCCGACCATGGGACTCGTCGTGAAAAGCTGCTTTGCGGCTCGAATATCACGGGGATCAACACGGCGACTGCGTAGCGGTGTGCCTTCTCCTGCCTTATTAACTGACTCAAAGCCTCATCGCTACCCCAGAACTCGTGCGCCAGGACCCTGCTACGATTTTGTTGCTTGTACGAGCTCATTCGTACGACTCGCCCCCACCTCTCCTGCCCCTTTACAATATCCATAGCCAAGCGGTAAAGTCGGCTCAGCAGTTTAGTCCAACCCGTTTTATCCAGACTGCCCTGGAACTCAACGGCTGTCGTCGAACTTCTTAACCTGCCAGTCTGGATAAAACGCTATACGTTAGACCTAACGTGAAACAGTTCGGCTGGATACTGATGTATATGATTTTCGGGACTAGCTTTTGGGTTCCGAGTGTGGTTGTTCACGCTGTTCGGGGGTACGAGTTTGGAGCGGCCCGTTCCGACATCATTCTCATAACGTTGGTACCCATTATCACTGCCGGATTAACGTTGGAGATTCTCTCCCGGTCCCACATTGGTCCTTATACTCGCACTGCCGTTGCTTTGTGGATGCTTCTTGGAATTTGGTTCTTTGGCCCTTTTTGTATGATGATTTCAGCAAGTTTCTCTGGCGGCGGCTTTTTGTCACCTGAGCCTTGGCTCTCAATCGCGTCAGCGGCCGTTTTGTTCGTCCCTTATACGTTTATGATGAGTGCCTATGACGCGACACTCGCTGGGCTGCTTATTGTAACCATATGGTTCTTTGTAGTAGGCGCGGTGGGTCTAATCGGGATAGGGAGGATACCTCGCGGCACCCCCCCTCCCACACCCCGGAGCGTACGGGTCCGTACTCCGCGGTTCGGCTGATCAGGCGGTAGAGGTCCAGGGAATGATTAGACCGAGCGATTCGAAATAGCGTCCCGGCACCGCAAACGCCTTCGGGATTCCACGCGTCATGAGTTCGATAATGTGCGTGCGTGCCCGCTTCCACTGTTTCCAGACCAGCGCGCGACGGTCCGGACAAAATCCGAAATTGGACTCCGAACGGTCGTCACCGACCCATTACCCTTGCACTTGGCTACCCTTCGCCTCCGTCTGGCTGGGTCAGGACTTTGATTGAAAAGTTTGCCTCCTTTCCGTATCATCATATTTAAGCAGCCGGGCAAGCCCGGCACACACAAGGCCATGCAACGGACCCGCAAGGGTAGCGCTTCGCGCGCCATTGTGAGCCGCTGATGGTCGCCGTTAGCCGCCATCGCATGGAGTGCTTTCTGGGCAACTTCATTCCTGGTACTATTGGGAAGTGTGGAGGAAATGAGCCATGAAAAGGATTTCCAAGGTCAAGGTCTTGCCGGGGTATCGCCTGGAGCTAGAATTTGACGACGGGGTATCCGGAACTGTGGACCTCTCTGAAGCGGTCGGCAAAGGTGTGTTTGCCCTATGGCGCGACCGGCTCGTCTTTGAGCAGGTTAGTATCGGTTCATCCGGTGAACTGGTCTGGGGCGAACAGATTGATCTATGCCCGGATGCACTCTACCTCAAGGTAACGGGCAAGAAACCGGAAGACATTTTTCCCGCACTACGCGACCAACCCACCCATGCCTGAGATCAGCCTTTCTTCGGTATCGTCATCAAGATGTTCTTCGACGATCACAACCCGCCGCACTTTCATGCGAAGTATGGCGGTGACCTTGCGTTGATCGATATTCGTACTCTGGCAGTGTTTTCTGGACGGTTGCCGCCTCGCGTAACAGGTCTTGTGATCGAGTGGGCGACGCTTCATCAGCAGGAGCTTCTCGCCGACTGGGATAGGACACGCGCGCGGGAGGAGCTCCAGAAGATCGCGCCCTTGGAATGAGACCGGCTAATCGGGATAGGGAGAACACCTCGCGGCACCACCGCCCTCCCACACCACGGAGCGTACGAGAACGGTGTCAAGGACGGTGTCAGGCTTGAGTTGTTGAGTTATTGTCCAACTTGTCGCTTCAGACCGATCGCTGATTGCAACGGCTGAGCTTAAACGCTAAGACCCCTGATCTTCTAAAAACCGCTCCGCGTCCATGGCGGCCATGCAGCCGGTGCCGGCGGCAGTCACTGCCTGACGATAGACATGATCCTGGACATCCCCACAGGCAAAAACACCGGGGATATTGGTGGCCGTTCCGTCATGCGTGAGGACATATCCGCGCTCGTCCAG
>JAPUHZ010000383.1 GCA_027297485.1 Deltaproteobacteria bacterium | reverse complement strand
TCGCCGACTCTTTGGAATTGGAACTGGGGACTGTCAGGTCACGGCTTCACCGCGCCCGGCTGGAGGTTCGGGCGAGTGTCAAAGAGAAATTTGATTTGGGGGTCCAATAGCAGTCAAAAAGGAGTGCGTGGTTATGAATTGTCAAGAGATAAGGGAGTTGTCCTCAGACTATCTGGACCGACAGTTGGGCCCACATCAAGTTTTATTATTCGAAGAGCACCTCGAAGTCTGCTCAAACTGCCGCCAGGAAGTGGAGACTCTGCGCACAACCATCTCGCTGATAGGTTCGTTGGACGAGGTAAAGACCTCTCCTGATTTTCTGAGTCAGGTCCACCGAAAGATTGAGGCGGGAGGAAAGCTCAGGCGTCTTTGGGCTTGGTTTTTCGAGCCATTTAGACTTAAGGTCCCACTTGAGGTTACAGCCCTATTCTTAGTGAGTTCCACAGCTTTATATCTCTATTATAGATCACCTGAACTTTCCAGAGAGAGTGACATTCCGGCTCCTCTGGAAGGCATAAAAATGGCTCGGGAAAAACCTCTGAATAAAGCTCTGCCAACGAGAGGTAGAATCGAGGAGGGCAATCGTACGGCTGAGAGTGAGACTAAGCTTTTGGCTGAGCTAAAGGCAAAAGCGTCCAAGCGTAAGTCCTCCTTGGAAAAGGTCGGGAAAACGCAGGACAAGGTAGCCGCACTTACAGGAAAGAAAGAAGCCGTTGCTACCAAAGGAAATCTCCAGGATGCCCAAGTAAAACCACGCGAAGAGTATCTGGACAGAAGTGACAAAGACTTTAAACGCTATCAAATGGCAGAAGCCAAGCGTCCAGAAAGTTTAAAGGCAGAGCTGTCCGAGCCAATGGATGCCGAAAAGAAATCAAGTGAAGGGATGATTGCATCAGTTCCTAAGCCTGAAATCTATGAGCTTACGGTGGGCAATGTTGCCCTTTATGAGCGGAGAGTTGGAGTCCTCCTAAAAGAGGTGGGTGGGAGTCTTTTGAGTCAAGAGGGTTCTTCTGAGTCCGGTTTATTGCTGACCGTTGAACTTCCTCAGTCCAGGCAGGCGGAATTCCTTGCTTCATTGAAAGAAGAGGTTAGTGTGGGGTCCAAATGGGAGTTCCAGAGGGAAGGCGCAGTTGGCACCACTAGCGGATTGGAAAAGGAGCTCCAGGAAAAGAACGTTATCACCGCTGGTGATAGAATGCTTCCATCTACGTCTCGGATGGTAGAGCCTACCGTTAAACTTCAACTACGCATCCTTTCTAAAAAATAGCTGGAACTTTTTTCCTCCTGCGCTGTCTAATCGATAAAACTATCTTATTTCGGCAGGAGGAACCAATGAAAAAGATCACCCTTTTGGGGACTATTGTTGTACTGGGGGCTATTTTATTCCTCAAAACAGAAAGCAACCTTCGTGCCAAGCCCGGTGACGAACAGATCACTGCCGTCATCACTCAAGAGCATCAAAAGGAGGTTGCTCTGACCGTTTACAATCAGAACCTGGGCTTGGTGAAAGATAATCGTGAGATCCGCTTGGCAGTGGGGATGCACGAGATCCGCTTCATGGATGTGGCCTCACAGATCAATCCCACTACGGTTCACCTTAAGTCCCTCACCGATCCGCAGGGTTTAAAGATCCTTGAGCAGAACTACGAATATGATCTGCTCAATCCCCAGAAGCTCCTGGAAAAATATATCGGGCAGAAAGTAAAAATCTTCGAGAAACATTACTACACAGGAGAAGAGAAGATAGTTGAGGCAATCCTCCTCAGCACTAATGGCGGCGCAATTTACCAGATTGACGGTTCGATCCACCTCGGCCACCGGGGGCGAGTCATCCTTCCTGCAATCCCAGACAACCTCATTGCCAAGCCGACCTTGGTTTGGCTCTTGCAAAACCGTACTTATGGTTTCCAAACAATCGAGGCCTCCTATCTTACGGGAGGTATTTCATGGAAGGCCGACTATGTCTTTGTTTTGAGCTCTAAGGATAACGGGGGAGATCTAACAGGATGGGTCACGATCGATAACAAAAGCGGGGCCACTTATAGGAACGCTACGCTTAAATTGGTGGCCGGCGATATCCATCGGGCACAGAATCAGAGGAGACTCTATGGGGCGATGGATCGGGCGGCTAAGGCCGCACGTTCTATGGAGAGCTTGAGGGAATTTACCGAACAGGGGTTTTTTGAATACCATCTCTACACCTTGCAAGGTAAGAGCACCATCAAAGATAGGCAGACGAAGCAGATCAGCCTTCTTAGTGCTACGGATGTTCCGGTAAAAAAGCAGTTCATCTATTACGGGGCACAGGACTATTACAGGAATCGATACGGGATGCCGATATCCAACCAAAAAATTGGGGTCTATTTGGAGGTGTCGAACAAGAAGGAGAACCGTCTGGGGATGCCTCTCCCCAAGGGAATAGTCCGGGTCTACAAGGCCGACGATGGCGGAAGTTTACAGTTTGTCGGCGAGGACCGGATCGACCACACCCCGAAGGACGAAAAGATAAAGATCAAAATGGGTGAGGCCTTTGACATTGTCGGTGAGAGGGTTCAGAGGGATTGGCGTAAGATCGCATGGAATGTCTATGAAGTGGAATGGGAGATCAAGCTCAGGAACCACAAGAAGGAAGATGTTCAGGTGAAGGTCATCGAACCCATCCCAGGCGACTGGGATGTGCTGCGCTCCTCCCACTCCTACGAGAAGATCGAGGCGCACACTTTGCAGTATGTGGTCGATGTCCCAAAGGATAAAGAGGTGAAGATCAAATACCGCGTGAGGATAAGATTCTAAACGGCTCGCTTGGGACGGGCTTTGGCTCGACTTAGATCGGCTCTAGCAGGAATTATCTAGTTTCAATCGGTTGGATCGAGAGTTAAGCGAGCAGGGTCGGGTTTGGTTTGTCTGGGTGGATTAGAGAGGATCACTGATCTCAACGAGACGCTCACCCTGCCGCAACAAGTCAAGTGCCTTAGGCAAACTATCTTTCAAAACCTCTTTCAGATGCGCATTGGACGTGTTGCCGCAGGTGATCCACAAGATTTGAGGCGGCGGACCAAGCTGGTCGAGCAGCATCAGAAAATCGCTGTCTTTTGTCATGACCACGGCCCCAGCGTCTCGTGCCGCTTGAAAAATCCTCTGGTCTTTTGCACCATGGAGTCCCACTTCACGCACAGCGCGACTCTCGAGTCCGAAAGTTGCAGCTATCCATCGGGCGAGGGTTGGCGACAGTTGCGCATCAATCCAAACAATCAAGCGGCCACCACCGGATGGTCAAGCCGACGGCTCGCGAACCGAAGGCACGCACGGATATCCTCGGCCTCGAGATCCGGCAACTCATGAAGAACCTGCTCCGGGGTTAGGCCGTTTGCGAGAAGATCCAGCACATCGCTGACCCGGATGCGCAGGCTGCGAATACATGGGCGCCCGCCGCATTGCTCCGGATCAACCGTGATTCGCTTGGCAAGGTCAGGCATCTGCGTCACCTCCTGTTTGCAAGTTTACTACTAGCAGCAACGGCTGTCTAACGCTCAAGCTCAATCGTCGTTAGGAGCGATCTGACGCGCAAGTTAGGCCCAAAAAGTAGTCTGTCCCTTTTTCTATCTCACAGATTTTTAGGAGTCCCCTTTCGTCGGTCGTCCCGGCTTTCGCAAACTGAGATCACGGTCAGGAATTGGTATTGTGTCCCCTTATTTCCCATTCCATATTTACTCAGATTCTTATGAAATACGGCAATGCAATTAACAAGACGCCAATAATAACCACCAAATAGACATTGGATATGAAATAAGGGAAAACAAGTAATGCGATACCCGCCATAAGTGGGGCAACACGCTTTTGCTTTTTGCCATATACAAAGAAGCCAAGGCCAATTGCACCAAATAACATGCCCCAAATTATTGTTGCCGAGCTATCCATTAGTTTCTTTACCTATTCTGCATCTGCTGAAAAAGATGCTAATACAAACGCAGTAAGTAAGTTGACATTTCCTCGGTGGAAGGAGCCTTCAGGCCGAGGGAAATGGGGGTGATTATTCCTACCGTTTGGGCCTGCACTAAGCCTCACGTCCGGTTCCCTCGTCCTTCAGTCTCCTTCCCCTCGGAATAGCCTCAATGTAACAAATTTAAATACGTTTGTATTAGTTACTTTGAGTATTCTTGTCAATCTACAGGTCGGGTGTTAAGAATTGAGGGTATGCGAAATACCGAGTTGGCTCAGATCTTTCGTGAGATTGCTCTCTATTTGGAGATGCAAGGGGTGCAGTTTAAGCCACGCGCCTATGAAAAGGTGGCCTACGCCTTAGAGGCTTTGGAGGAGTCGGTCGCGGAGATCTACAACTGTGGAGGGATCAAGGCACTACGAGAGATCCCGGGAGTAGGCGAGGCCATTGCGGAAAAGATCGAGGAGATCGTCCAGACCGGCAAGCTCAAATATTACGAAGAGCTTAAAAAAGAGGTGCCGGTGGATGTGCGCGGGCTGACCGCGATTGAAGGGTTGGGGCCGAAGTTCGTCAAGGTGCTCTTTCAAGAGTTAAGGGTCAAGGACGTCTCCGATCTGGAGCGGGCTGCCCGTGCGGGGAAGATTCGAGGCTTGCCCCACTTCGGGGAGAAAATGGAGCAGAAGATTCTTAGAGGGATTGAGTTCCTCAAACAGGGGAGTGGTCGGTTCACCCTTGGGTCGGTATTCCCCTTGATTGCGGAGATCGAGGGACGACTGAGGGGCTTGCCAGAGGTCAGTGAAGTGGTGGTGGCCGGTTCGGTGCGGAGACGCAAGGAGACCGTCGGGGATGGTGATATCTTGGCGATCTCTCGAAAGCCGGAGAAGGTGATGGAATTTTTCGTCTCCATGCCGGAGGTGATGCATGTCCATGGACAGGGTAAGACCAAAACGATGGTCAAGCTTAAAAACGGGATGGACGTGGACCTACGGGTAGTCCCTAAGGAGAGTTTCGGCGCGGCGCTGAACTATTTTACTGGAAGCAAAGACCACAACGTTGCGCTCAGACGGATCGCTCAGGAGAAGGGGCTCAAGTTGAACGAGTATGGTCTCTACCGCGGTAGTAAACGTGTTGCCGGCAAGACGGAAGAGGAGGTCTACGAGGCGCTTGGTCTCTCTTTTGTTCCTCCGGAGATCCGAGAAAATCAAGGAGAGATCGAGGCTGCAAAAAAGGGGGAATTGCCTGATCTTGTGGGCTACCAGGATCTACGTGGCGATTTGCAGATCCAGACGACATGGACCGACGGGGCCAACTCGATCGAAGAGATGGCTGGGGAGGCTAAGAGGTTGGGGCTCGAATATATCGCTATTACCGATCATACCAAGAGTTTGGCGATGACCGGTGGCGCGGACGAAAAGAAACTTCTCAAACAGATGGCTGCGATCGACAAGATCAACCAGTCTCTCAAGGGGATCACGCTTCTTAAAGGAGCTGAGGTCAACATCAACAAAGACGGGACACTCGATATCGAGGATGAAGTCCTGGCCAAGCTTGATGTTGTTGGCGTAGCCGTCCATTCCCACTTCAATATGCCCCGGAGAGAAATGACCGAGAGAATCCAGCGGGCCATGCGCAACCCCAATGCGGATATCCTCTTTCACCCTACAGGTCGGGTGATTCAGAAAAGGGAAGCCTATGATGTCGATATGGACGCCATCATCAAGACCGCCAAGGAGACCGGCACGATTTTAGAGATCGATGCCTACCCGGATCGGTTGGATCTAAAGGATGAACATGTCCGCAAGGCTGTAGAAGGTGGGGTGAAGTTGGTTATCGATTCTGACGCGCACAGTGTCAACCACATTCGCTTCCTGGAATTCGGCGTGGCCCAGGCGAGAAGGGGATGGGCGGGGAAGAGCGATGTTATCAATACTCGGCCTCTAAAAGAGTTCCGTAAGTGTCTTAAGCAGCCTTGAGGGAACTGATGGGTGGGTTGGTGGGAAGAAGCAAACAACTTCGATTTCACGATTTAATATCTAAACCAGGGCGAAAAGGGAGAAAAAGAAGAAAGCCCCCGACCATGGCCGGGGGCTTTTCCTTAAAGTGAGGGTATGGGTGGGATAGAAGAGGGTACGTTACTAGCACAGTTTCAAGGTTTTTAGTTTAGCATCTCCCCTAGCAGCCAGAGACACACTTGGCGTTTCCGTCAAACTCCATGGTCCGGCCACTGAGAGGGACGTGAACGGGTATACCCTTGACCAACTTCATGAACTTCGCCGTCTTGCTTTTCGGCTGGACCTTGCCGCCCTTCGTAGCTTCGTTCGCGTGCGTCGGAATAGCAGCCTTCGGCTTGATCAGTTCGTTGATGGCCCAGGCGGCCTCCTCCGGTCCCATCGTGAAGATATCGCCTATATTTATGATCGCAAGGTTGGCCTTGTAGTAGCGACGCACAATGGTTTCCATGTCGCTTGTGTGACCGGTATCTGCGGAGAGATAGACCACAAGACCATTGGTGAAGGTGAGTATGTAACCATTGTCGGGTCCGACATAGGCTGTAAGGCCGTCGGGTTTCATCGCATCGGCCATGGCTTTATTGAGGAAGGCAGGAGAAACACCGTTGGCGTGGACGGTTGGAATGATGGCTATCTTCACTCCGCCAATGGTCCTTTTTCCCCCGAAGCGCAATAACTTCATTTGCTTTTTAGAGCCGCCGGCCGCGATGACCTTCTTCCTCAGGAAACCCCGCATCTGACCGCCGACGACGACCTTGGATTTCTTTTTGGCCGCAATCTCGGCCGTGTTGGAGTTCGGTTTCGTCGAAACTGACATCTTGGGCTTTTTGCAGGTCCCTGCATTCATTTTTGCCGGAATACGGTCTCCGATATGATCTGAGTGAACGCTGCTTAACAAGACCACGTCAAGCTTGGCGGGTAACCTTGCATCTCCGGAACCGAGCACAGACCGGCCTGCATCATAGAGCAGAGTGGTTCCGTTGGGATCTTCAAAGAGAAAAGCACGGTCTCTACGGCAAGACTCACCGTCATGGGTCCCCAATGGAGTGATTTTTACATTCTGTCCCCAGGCAAGAGACCATCCTGAGATAAATACGAATGTGAATATAAATACTAAAAAATAATTTCTTCTCACAATATTTCCTTCCTTTCTAAGAGCTTGAAGTATCAAACAGGACTAAGAAAGCCCCCGCCGATTGGCGGGGGCTTTCTGTAAAAACGCACCGTATAAGACTAATAGAGCTACGGTGTCGGTGCCTGGGTGCAGTTTCCTACTGCATTGCAGGAGATCTCGACTCCACTGCGGGGTACAATGACGTTGGCACCACCAACTGCAGCAATGAAAGCCAGCGTCTTCGCGCCTGACACTACTCCGTTAGTTCCTGCATCTCCGCCAGTTGTGGCTGCTTCCCTAATATGTGTGGGGATGGCAGTTCTAGGCTTGATGAGTTGATTTACCGCGTAGGCGCACTCCGGCGGCCCCATGGAAAATTTATCACCACAGTTCACCAGAGCGACCTTGGCATTATAAAAGTCGTTTACAACGTACTTCATGTCGGCGGTTTGACCGGTATCTCCCGAGAGATAGACGGCGAGGCCATTCGTGAAGGTGAGGACATAGCCATTCTCCGGGCCGACGTAGGGAACAAGACCATCAGGATCCAGGATGTCAAATAAACCACCTGCAGATTGATCCACGAGAGAAAGGGGTATGCCGTTACTGTGGTGGGCTGCAATCACGGCGACTCTCACGCCCCCGACAGTCGAGTTTCCCCCGTGACGCAAGGTATCAATATCGCCAGTCTTAACAGTAAGACCATGGGCAGCACCTTCTAAGGCGAGCTTCGCCCTCAAAAAATCACGTACCTCTCCCCCGACGCGAACTTTCGGGCCATTGGCTCCTCCATCTTGCGCGTCCTGCAAACGTGCCAGAAGAGCAATAAAGGCGGAGTTTTCCTGAGCCACGCGGGTAGGATTACCGCCGCAGTTATCTGCGGCATCGGGATCCTGAGCCATACTCGCATCCCCGATATGATCCGAATGGACGCTACTGAGTATCATTAAGTCAATTTGGCCAAGCCTGGGATCTACCGATGTACCGTTCACCGGGAAATCCACACTCACTGGCCGACCTGGATCATAGAGGACCCTGGTCCCGTTGGGATCTTCAAGAACGATGGCTCGGTCCGGAC
>JAPUHZ010000382.1 GCA_027297485.1 Deltaproteobacteria bacterium | reverse complement strand
ACTACGTGCCAGGCAACGTTCTCAAAGCTGAGCTGGGGAGAGAGCGATATAACCTGATCTGGATTGGTCAGTTTCCGCACTATTTAGGCTCGCAGGCGGCAGTCAAACTCTTGAAGGGCGCTCGCGACGCGCTGGCTCGAGGCGGCGTGATCATTCTGTACGAGGACGTGGCCGACGAGGAGCGCTGCGAGGCGGAATACGCGCTACTGGAGGACATGTGGCTGTACACGGTTTCAAGCGGAGGGCGCTTCTACACGAGGCGTGAGCTCGGGGAGCTTCTTGCAAAGGCTGGTCTGATCGTAGTCGCCGAGACGACGCGCGGCCATCGAGTTTTCCTAAAGGCAGCGTGACAACTGTAGAGAAGAGTTGACTTTTTCTCATTCGCTTTCCTATCGTTCGGACATGAGCGTTCTGCTGACACGGCTAGTGGGTTGTGCAGTGCTGGCCTGTGTTTTTCCGTTGCCCGGCTGGTCCCAGGATCGATCGGTTCTACAACAAGCCGTTCAGCAGATCGAAAAACAGAATCTTGAGGGAGCCGAGGCTCTTCTTCGCGATTATGTGCGGCGGCAGAACGGTGATGGTCTTGCTTACTACCTGCTGGGGGTAGCCCTGGGTGGCCAAGGTAAGAGAGAGGAGTCCTCCAAGTATCTGCACAAAGCCCTTCAGCTCGATAAGAACCTCACCCCCGCTTTACGATTCTTGGGCCTCAACGCCTTTGAGGCGGGAGACTTCGACGAAGCGAGGGAGTACCTGCAAAGTTATCTTGAAAAGGCTCCCGGCGATGAGGTCGCTCACGTGAGTTTTGCACAGGTTCTGTTGGCCCGCAACGAGCTTTCCCTGGCCGTCCGCCACTTTCGTCAGGCAAAGACCTTGGTCCAGGAGGATGCTGGCTTACAACTGTTGTTTGGCAGAGCTCTGCTGAGTTCGGATCAAACCGAGGAAGCAGAGAACGTCCTAGTGAGCATTGAATCCCGAGACTTGGAAGTCCTATTTGAGACCGGTGTGCTCTTAGCAAGGGCAAGCAACTACGAGGGGGCTATTGAAAAGTTCAAGCTGGCCCGGTCAGGTTATCCAGATCCCTTGGCTTTGGAGTTTAACCTAGCCCTCTCTTATTTCAAATCAGGCGACACCGCGGCTGCCATCGGTATTCTCAACGAAACGATCCAACACGGGAGGGCAGACGCGGATGTGTACAGTTTGCTTGGCGATGCGTATCTTCGGGAGAAGAGATACCCTGAAGCCCGAAATGCTCTCCAGAAGGCATTGGCTTTGGCTCCCACCGAAGTGCGACACCATGTAGACCTCCTTACCTTGTATGTTGAGCTTGACGAGATCGACCCAGGGCTGGCGTTCGCCAACGCTGCCCTGGACAAGCATCCAGATAACTACGAGTTATGCGCGCTACGGGCGGAGCTCCATTTACGCCGTCACCAAACCCACCTGGCTGAGGCCGATTACAGAAGAGCGCTGCAGATATCCCGGACGACGAATTGGCTTTACACGGGTCTTGCGACTCTGCTCGCCTTTGAAGATGATCGTCTCGAGGAAGCAAAGACGCTGCTCGAAAGTCGTTTGGAGAAGTTCACCGATTATTACTCGTTTTACTTGTACTCCGAGGTGCTTCGCCAGATGGGGTTGGATCGTAGCGCCCCGTATCAACAAAGAGTCCAGCGGCTACTGGAGAAGTCAGTCCGTTTAAATCCCAATTTCCCGCCTGCCAGACTGAACCTAGGCCGGATTTATGCCGGGCTGCAAGATTGGCCCAATGCCATCTCGCAGTTTGAGACGGCAGTCGCTGCTGATCCGGGAGACAAAAGACCCTACTACGAGCTTTATAAGATCTATGTCCGTATGGGCGTACGGGAGAAGGCCCAAGAGATGCTCGCCTTTGTGCGGGAGATCAATAAGAACGAGAGCGGCAAAACGATGCGGGAGAACGTGCGCGAAAGAGTAGAAGCCCTGAAACGTGCGCGACGCAGCGGTCAGCAATACTAGGATGCAATACCGAAGCCTTTATGGGAGGGCGCAACGCGGGGTCCTGTTGCTCGGTCTCGCCTTCAGCTTGGCTGGGGGAAGCAATCAACGCTCCTTGTTCCTGGAGCAAGGCGCGGAGTGGGGACTTACAACGCCTATCACATACGGTGGGGAGGGACAGGATAAAGCCATTCTAGAAAGTACGGGGACGGGAGTTGCGGTCATTGATTATGACAACGACGGTCGGCCGGACCTTTTCTTTGTCAACGGCTCGCGCCTCGAAGAGGTATCATCCGTCTCGGCCCCAGTGAGTATGCTCTACCGCAACGTCGGGGATGGGTTTGTCGATGTTACCGAAAAGGCTGCTGTGGGCCATCCTGGCTGGGGTCAGGGCGTGTGCGTCGGAGATTACGACAACGATGGCTGGACTGATCTTTATGTCACCCACTACGGGTACAACCTCCTTTTTCGCAATCGGGGGGGCGAAACTTTCGAAGAACGCGGTCGAAAGGCCGGTGTCGCTGGTGAAAGCGCCCGCTGGGGCGCGGGTTGCACTTTTCTGGATTACGACCGTGACGGCGACTTAGATCTTTTTGTAGCGAATTACGTGGCGTATAGGGATCTAGCGAGCCTGGTGACCAAACCGGAATGCGATTGGCGGGGAATGGCTGTTACTTGCGGCCCGATGGGGCTGCCCCGGGATACCAATATCCTGTATCGAAACAATGGAGATGGCACCTTTGCCGACTTGTCGCGCGCTAGCGGGATTACTGTCACTGAGGGCCATTACTGCTTTCAGCCCATAACGGCCGATTTCGACGCCAACGGCTGGCCTGATATCTACGTTAGTTGCGACATGGCGCCAAATATTCTCTATCGCAACAATGAAGATGGAACGTTTACCGACATCGGAGTCGTTTCCGGTTCGGGCTTGAAAGATGGTGGTGAACTGCAGGCGGGTATGGGAGTGGCCGTGGCGGATTTTGATGGCGATGAACTGTTGGATATCCTGGCGACCAACTTTTCTCAAGATACTCCCACGCTCTATCAAAACCTCGGGGATTGGATTTTTGCCGACGCCACCCTGGTGGCTCAGTTGGGGCGATATAGGAAATACCTGGGATGGGGGACCGTATTTTTCGACTTTGACAACGACAGCTGGGAGGACCTGTTCATAGTGAACGGTCACGTTTACCGAGGGGTCGACAAACACGGACTCGGAAGTTACCGGCAGAGTAACCTTCTTTATCGCAACCGAGGCAATGGAACATTCGCGAACATTTCATTCCAAGGTGGGCCGGCCATTCTCAGCAAGACCGCGTCTCGTGGCGCGGCGACCGAGGACTTCAATGGTGATGGCAGCTTGGATCTGGTCATCGTAAACTTGAACGAACCACCCTCCCTGTTGATGAATCAAAACAAGGATGGCAACTGGCTTGTGGTCAAGCTGATCGGCGACCAAAGTAATAAAAGTGGGATCGGCGCACGAGTGGTTCTCGATATTTCCGGTCGCAGGCTGATTCGCGAGGTCCGCAGCGCATCCAGCTACTACTCGAGCAGCGGGCTTCGCCTTCACTTCGGGCTTGGGGAAGCCCAAAGCGTCGATGCTCTCGAGGTATTTTGGCCTAGTGGCAAGGTGGACCGCTTTGATGATCTCGCTGCTAACCGGGTCCTCGTAATCCGAGAAAAGGAAGGATTAACTGGCCCGCCGTTGCGGGATAAAGCGGATGCCACAAAACAAGTAAGAAGCCCGCCGTGAGATTATCGCTGCCTTATTACTGACACCTAGGGATTCCACGGAACTGTCTTGGACGCGAAGAGGCCGTCTCGCCCGGTTATCTGGAGGGCTTCAGTGTCGCGCCGTCAAGGTAGATGCCAATCCAATGGTTTTTGGCGTTCATGTGTGAATGGATCGCCACCGTTGGCATGTGACAGTTGGTGCAGTCGGAAGGGTTTTCCGCCTCGCAGGCTTCCGCGGGGGAACGTGTCCTTGCATTGTGGCAGGTTGCACATTTCCGGCGATAGTAGGCCGGATCGCTTAGCCGAACCGGTTGGTGTGCATCGTGACACGTGAGACACGATAAAGTGCCATCGCTGTTTTGGAAGCATTTGCTCTGCCGTAAATAAGGCGGTTGATGACGGACGTTCCACGGGAGGCTCCAATCGATAGCTGCTTGGTCGCTCCCCGGAAAGCGATGGCAGGTCCCGCAGAATTCGACTAGTTCTTCTCCCGACAGGGAGCCGGGGTTGATGATCTGGTTCCTTGCCTCATCTACTTCGCCTCGGCCAATCGCCTCCAGGTGGGCGTCGCCGGGACCATGGCAAACCTCGCAATGCACGCCAGCCTCTCTGACCCGAACCTCTCGCTTAGGCGAAACCGTGACCG
>JAPUHZ010000381.1 GCA_027297485.1 Deltaproteobacteria bacterium | reverse complement strand
GGATCTTTCCCCACCGTTTGATAGGCTCAAGCGCAACAGTTTGTATCCGATCGAGCTCGCTCTTCTTCAGCCGACTCATCACCTTTACGGTCATAACGCAATTGGAATACCCTAGAATTTCAAATGGCATGTCACACCTCTTATATCGATAGGAAAGGGTAGAGTGTCGGGTGTCGAGGGGAAGACCCCTTGTCGCTCACTTACGTCTGATCCACCCTTGTTGCCTGTAATAGCGGGCTACCCGCGCCGCCACCGCCTTGGCCGTGCGCTTGGCATCTGCCTCAACCGTCGCCCATAAGGTCTCACTCGCAATCGTCGTAGTGCCGGAAACTCCAGCTGCCATGCCAAGCGTACCGGCCACCGCCCCCAAACCGAGCATCGGGGCAATGCCTGGCTTCAAGCTGCTCCGCGTAATGGTCTCAGCCTTCCCCACAAGCCGCGCCTTAGGGCCCGCTCCTTGGTAGAACAGGACTTGAGTGCGCAATTGGCTCCCGCCAAAGCCGAAGCCAACCAACGTGCGCTTCGTCCGATTGCCTTGGTCGATTCGTAGGAACCGCCCCTTGATCGAGACGGTTGTGTCCGCAGGGGGGGCACCCTTATTCGCAAGGTAGGCATTGATGCCTCTCTTACGGAGTTCCTTGACCAGGTTGTCCGAGAGCACCTTCGAAACTGCTCTCCCAACACGAATCTCCTCTTGGCTCTGGGCCGCTGTACCAGATCCTCGCGCAAACTTGGGGCCAGCCCCTCGGTCAAGCGCGACATCTTGAGGAGTGACCGCAAAATCATATACCAGCATGCGATCGGGCCGGGGCAACTTCCCCCTCGCGCGCTGCGCCCCCGTCACAGAGGCAGACGCGCAGCCAGAGACTAGCAGCGCAATTAACCAAAGCACCCAAATCGGTTGAAGGCTACGATAAAGATCACGCATAAAATCTCCTTTCTCCTATACTTGGGGATCGAGGTCGGGGTAGAGAGAAAAGGTATTGTCATTCTCGCCATTATACCCGGCGGACGGAGGCTGAAAACTCGTAAAATTACTAGTTTTTAGGGAAAAAATTACTGGTTTTTAGGCTCGAGGTGCAGATTAAAGGGTCAAATCCTCAGTCTTTAGGGGTTGGGGTTTGGAGCAATCCGCCGATGCACAATCCATCTAGTAAATCGAATCACTGAGAATTGGAGCTTGATGACACCATGAAGCTCGTGCCTTCCGTGACAGTAATCAGTTGCCACTCACTTGTCGCCCCCCGGTGGCTTTGCGCGTCTCGACGAGTTTCTTCCATCCTTCCCAGTCTACCAGCAGAAAGGCATTGGCTCCGTAAGCTAGTTTGTACCGAGTTCCCTTATGAAGGAAAACTTTCTCGGGAAGCTCTTTGATCTTCTTGAAGTCTTCCTCTCCCTTGATCGCGGTGGCAAGCCAGTACCGGTCGTTATTCCGGCTCAGGTCCGTAATGAAGGGAACGTTGATGCCTCCCTCCCTAAAGCTAACCTTGAGCCAGTCCGGGCCCGCGCTCGTCACAACCCCGGGGGTCAATCTGGCTAGCAAGATAGACTTGGTTCCCGTGGTATCCTGGTACTGAGCGAGAACGTCCCTTGAGATGTAGAACTGCAGGTTCTTCAGCTCGCCCTCCGTGAAGCTGTAGACCTGCCGATGGTAATTGTGCTGAAAGCCTATCGTCCTGGGCGCTGACGAGCAGCCAACAAGAAAAGATAGGAAGAACACTATCAGCCATCCTCGAATTCTTTGTCCGCTCAGCAAGTATGGCCATGAACTGGCAAGCATAAGAACTGGCAGAGTCATCGCTCTCGTTAGGATCTGTCGAATTTCAATAACACTCTCTTCCTTTGTTTTTCTCCGCATTTTCCTGACACCTTTCTCCCTCATGATTATCGGGTCTCGCACTGCAAAAAGTTTACTTCGAGATGGCTTTGATTGCTTTAGCAATCTCGCGACTGAGATCCTCTAAAGTTCGGTTCATGGCGGAGACCGTGGCCTTGTATTCCCGTGTCTTTGCAGACTCGCTGAAGCTCGACTTTTTTCTTAAGAGAACTTTCTTTCCGTCTTTTCCAAGGATGCTCCAGCGGGCGACCAGTGAGGCATTCCCGCCTGTCTTCGCCTCGAAGCGAGTGACCTCGACTGCTACCCTGTAGTCAATCGGAGTCGAACGGTTCCAGGGAAAAACAGCGATGCGATCGGTAGGGATCAGGATCGACAGATTCTCTGCAAGAACGTTGGAAAAATTGTCCTTTAAAGGTTCTGCCCACTGGTCGAACTCGGCAAGGTCGAGCTCATTCCGGCTTGTACGGGTCACGATCTGCGGCCGATCTAAGTACCGTGGAAGATCGACAGGACCGACTCCAATTGCGACTCCCCACTTGGCTCTTCCGGCCTCCTCCTCTTTCACTGAGTCAGGCAGGGAGGTCAATACGTAGAATCGCGTAGGTTGGGTACTGGCACATCCGCCAACAAGTATCAGGCACGCACCCAGCGTAACGACTGCGAGTCGTCTAGGGAAAAAGCGCATCATTTACCTCCTGCCTGAATTCTTCCCGTGAATCAATGCTTCCGGGTGCCGCTCCAGATAGTTGGCCAGAAGACGGATGGAGCGGGCTGCAGCCGACAGCTCCTTAAGCGCGCTAGTGAGCTCGTGATTCAGCGGTGAATCCTCCGCGACAATCCCTTCAGCCGTCGAGAGTGTATCTTTTACTTGAATCATGGCACCAGAAACCGCCTTGAAAGTCTCCTGGAAGCTCGCCGATAGCGATGTGATCTCATTATCAACATTTTGCACTAGCTTCTGGACGCCTCTCAGCGCATCACGAGCCGCTGTGGCAGCTTCCTTAAGGCCTTCCGACAACGGATCGACCTGGCCTTTCACATTGACCACGAGCTGATTAATATCGGTCAGGGTCTTGTTCAGAGTGCGGACCACGTTTTTCACTTCGGGTGAACTGACCAGTCGGTTCACCGCCTGTATCGCTTTAGTTGCAGAATCGATCAATTCCTCAATCTTAATCTCTTTGAGGTTGCCGATGACTTTCATTACCTCTGCTTGTACCGCTTCAAACGTGGTTGGTATCGTCGGGATCTCCTTGTATCGGGACCCCGACGCCTGGACAAGGTTTACAGAGCTTCCGGGGTGAAAATCGAGGTCTATAAAGAGCAGTCCTGTGACCAGACTCTCCGTCTGTAGCTGCCCCCGGAGACCTCGTTCAATCAATGCATCAAAGGCCGCAGGATCGCTCAAAGCCAGGCCGGTGGCACCTCGCCTGGTTAGTTTCTTCGCGTCGATTTCAATAATCACGGGGATCTTTGGATCCCAGCGCTGCATGGCTTGACGCACCCCCGATTCGGCAGCTACCTTTTTTACCTTTTCCCGGTCGAGACTCAGCAGGATATTGGTGACCGCCCCGATCTCTACCCCTCTGACCTTTACCGGAGCTCCGATGTTGAGGCCGTTGACTGAACTTTCGAAGTAGAGAACAAACTCGTACGTTTTGCTGAACAGCCGGCCCGAGCCGAAAGTGATCACACCGATCAGAACTAAGACCACCGCACCTATGACAAAGGCACCGACTATCGTCGGGTTCATTTTTTTGCCCATTATCCCTCCTCTTCTCCCCGGGTCAGAAATCTTTGCACCCTCGGGTCGTCCGAATGGGCAAGCAACTCCTGGGGAGGGCCGCTGGCGATCATGGTCCTGCTCTCGGGGTCGAGAAAAACACTGTTATTCCCAATGGCAAAAATGCTGGCCAGCTCGTGTGTGACTACGACGATAGTAGCGCCGAGGCTATCGCGCAACTCCAGGATCAGATCGTCCAGCAAACGTGAACTGATGGGATCAAGGCCGGCGGAGGGCTCATCGAAGAAAAGGATTTCGGGATCCAATGCCATGGCACGGGCCAACCCGGCCCGCTTCTGCATGCCACCGCTGATCTGGGATGGGTAGAAATCCTCGAAGCCCTTGAGGCCAACAAGGGCGAGTTTCAGCGACGCCACCTCACGGATCTCTGCCGGACCGAGATCAGTGTATTCTCCCAGGGGCAGCCCTATGTTCTCTGCAAGGGTCATAGAACTCCAGAGTCCGCCGCTCTGGAAGAGAACGCCAAAGCGCCTGCGAATCGAATCCTTGTGCTGCGGATCGGCATTCGAGAAATTTTCGTTCCCATAATAGATTTCTCCCCGACCCTCCGTCTCCTTGAGCCCGATGAGGTAGCGCAGCAAGGTGCTCTTTCCGCAACCACTGCCACCCATGATGATAAAGACGTCACCATGTCTGACAGTAAAGTTGAGATCACGCATCAACACAAAGCTGCCGTAGGCCATCGTGAGACTTTTTACGGTGATATGAGGCGTCGAGTTCTCTTTGTAAGCTGGGTCCATTACCTCAAATTCCTAGGACGTAAAATACGACTGCGAACACGCCGCAAGCGGTGATGATGAAAACGATCCCGGTAACCACGGCAGAAGTGGCTGCATCTCCGACGGCGGAAGAGCTGCTGCCGCATTGTAATCCACGAAGGCAGCCGGAAATTGCAATCAGGATCCCGTAAACAGAGCCCTTGAACACTCCCCCAAAGAGGTCCGTTAGAGTGATCGCACCAGTGGTCTGACGGAAATACGTGGTCCAGGACAGGTCGAGCATCCCAAGCCCTACGGCAGCCCCACCCAGGATGCCGACAAAGTCCGCGTACAAAATGAGCAGGGGCATCATCAGGATCAGGGCAATCATCCGGGGAAGCACCAGGAATTCCAGGGGTGAGAAGCCCATGGTAGTGAAGGCGTCGATCTCCTGGGTTACCTTCATGGTCCCGAGCTCTGCAGCGAAGGCCGCGCCGGTTCTTCCGGCCATGACGATGCCCGTCATCATGGCGCCCATGTCGCGAACCATGGCGATGCCGACGAGGTTCGCCACGTAGATCTGCGCTCCAAATTGCTGAAGCTGTATGGCTCCGACAAAAGCGAGAATGACCCCCACCAGAAAGCTGATCAGTGTGACGATGGGTAGGGCATCGACACCACACCTCTGAATCAGCAGTAAAAGATCCGAGACCCGATAACGGGCCTTCATGCGCAGCAGTTTAAAAAAGGTGAGGGCTACCTCCCCAAGGAAGGTGAGCATCTCCGTAAGCGACTGGCCGGAGCCGATCGCGACTGCTCCAACCCGTTCGAGGAGCGAGGCCTGATCGGTTTCCGTGCGGGCCCCTGTCTTCTCCGGCACCGCCTCAGCCAGACCAAGGAGCCGTTTCACACCAGAGGGCAAGCCCTCACGGTCCATATCGATCTTACGCCGGGCTGACTGATCAATAACCTTAGTCAGGAACGTCAGTAATCCAGTATCCCAACCCGTAACTTCTCGTGCATCAAAGGCGATGCGCTGGACCCGAGGTCCGGATTCAACCTGCTTGAGCACATCAGCGGCAGAAGGCAGCCCCTCCTGCATCTTCCAGCTCCCGGAGAGCCGGACTAGCAAGGTGTCGCCGTTCAGACGACTGAAGCTCATACCGTAGCGCGCTGGCGCTACATTCGTCGTGGCCATCTCTCCTCCCTATGTGAAAGAACTTTTATTTTAGGTTCAACCAAGTAGAAACTAAAACTTTGGTGCCCCACTACTTTCTTTATTTTTTTGTTCTTTTGGAGCCATAACTGTCGAGGGTGTTAAATATCTGTATTTGGTAAAGGCAGCGGCAACCTGTGCATTAAAAACCAGTGCCAATATAATTCATAACAGACCTCCCTTGAAATCGCCATGAATCAACAGGGCACAAATCGACCCTGATAGCAAAAAGCGCCATCGTTGTCCATGGTCCAACCTTTGGCTGTATTTATTCTAAAAGGTTACTAATGAAACTGGCCTCTGACAACTAGTAAAATTACGGGTATTTAGCTGAAAATTTACTGGTTTTCAGTAACGATGACCAAAGTGCTTAATCTCCCCCCTTGCCATCTCACGCACAGCGGCGGGTTTGGATTCCTCGGTCGGGATCACCTCTGGAACCCTTTGCGCGGCCGGGGCCTTGAGATCCAGCCAGAGCGAGTACAGGGTAGGAATGGATTAGAGAGGCGCTCTAAAAGAAGCTTGACCATTTACTTGGATATGCGTACAATCACCCACATATGAAAAAGATCCTGCTCATTGAGGACAGTCCTACAGTTCGTACAATGATATCTGCTGTATTAAAAAGGGGTGGGATTGATGTCAAGACCGCCGAAAAAGGCAGCGATGGGCATACACAAGTTAAAGAGTGGAAGCCGGACTTAGTCCTCCTCGATCTTTTATTGCCCGACACCAATGGCCTTGATCTTTTGGCAAAATTAAAATCTGATGAGTCCTGCAAAGACATTCCTGTGGTGATGCTTACCAGTCAGGATAGTCCAGACGACGTTGTCAAAGCGCTGAAAATAGGTGCGAGCGATTATCTCGTCAAGTACAATACCATGCCCAAGGTGTTATTGGAGAAGGTAAAGAAGTGGATTGAATAACTGCCTGCTCGCACCTCCCCGTGGAAAACCCTGTTGGGTCTTATTCTGAAAGGTATATTCTGGTCTCATTCTTTGGGAAGGATAATCCCCTGAGGTTTGCCGAGTCTTTAAGTCTCTCCGTCCCATTCACTTAGGTTTTGGCCTTTGAAGAAGGGTCTAGAAAAAATCCCCCTCAGGTGGGTTGGATGATAACATCAACCAGTGCCGGACGGCTTTCTTCCTTGATGACCTTTAAGGCCCTTTCCAAGGCCGGGCGAATCTTTTCCGGCTCCACGATAGGGCCTTCGCCTGAAAGGCCAAAGGAACGGGCGAGATTGGCGAAATCCACTGGCGGCCTTTCCATTCTCATACCGACCACCTTGTTTTCCGGAGGACGCCCTCGTGCTATGGCAATTTTCTCCTGGTGCTCTTCATCATTATAGTAGGTCCGGTTGTTCGCCATCACGGTGAGCAGTGGCACTCCGGTGTTGGCCGCGGTCCAAAGCGCGCTCGTAGTGTAGAGAAGGTCTCCATCCCGCTGCAAATTCACACACACAGTTCCTTTGCCCCGATAAATAAGTGAAGCACCAATCGAAGCGCCGGGTCCGTACCCGAGTCCCCCACCCCCATAACCTCCGAGAAAGAGCCCCGGTTTGTCCCAATCCCACAAACGATGCGGCCAGCCCCTGAAGGAACCGGCGACCAGCAGCCATGATTCTTTTTTGATTGCTTCCCACACTTCGTAGGCCAGACGGGGTGGAGAGATGGGTCTTTCGTCCCAGCGTCGCTTGAGTTCGCTCTGCCAGCGCGCCCGGATCTCATGATGCTGGGCGGACAGAACCTTGCGTCGCTCTTCAACTATGCTCTTGGAAAATTTTCCCTGCCTCTTGACCTCTTCGATCAATGCCGGGAGAAAAACCTGGGTATCAGCTATGATGGGAAGATCGACCGGGGCAAGTTCCTGCACGTCTGTAGTCAAACTACGCACAGCCAGATCAGCGAGAGTAACGTGAATCACTTTGCAGCCTGGCTTAATCGCCAACGTTGATCCTCTGGTCTCGGCCTCATAGCGTGCCAGCGCGCCATACAGATCCATAATATCAAGAGCCAGGATGACATCCGCCTTGTCGACCAGTTCCCTCTCTTTGCCGGTTAAGTTGAGAGGGTGGGTATTAGGGAAGTTAAGCCTGGCGCCTCGGTCGATCACCGGTACGGCCAAGAGATCGGCCAGCTCCACGAGACTCAGCACCGAGGTGTTATTTCTCCCCAGATAATCTGCTAGAACCACTGGTTGTTGAGCCTCTGCAAGAAGCCGCGCTGCCTCTTTGACTGCCTCGCTATCCGCTTGTAACGGTGCCGGAGGTCGGTAACGCAGAGGGTTGGGAATGGGAATCTCTCTTTCCAGCGGCGCCTCTTGGTGCTCCACATCGAAGCAGAGATAGACTGGACCCTTGGGCTCGGTCATGGCAATACGGTAGCCGCGCATGATCGTATTGGGAATCGCCCCCAGTCCGCCAGGCTGATCATCCCACTTGACAAAGTCGCGCACCAAGTTTCCCTGCACGAGCGCGGTATGAATCCAATCAATCCACGGACGCCGCTTGCTCGAATCCATCGGGCCAGTGCCACCCATGACCAGAATAGGAGTGCGGTCGCACCAGGCATTGTAGATCGCCATCGAGGCGTGCTGCAGTCCCACCACATTATGGACGATCGCCGCCATCGGTTTGCCCGCAGCCTTGGCATAGCCGTGAGCCACAGAGACAGCGATCTCTTCATGGCAGCAAAGGATAATCTCAGGATTGCGGTTGCCATTGTAATTGACCAGTGAGTCGTGGATACCACGAAAGCTCGAGCCCGGGTTTAAGGCGACGTATTCGATGCCCAGGACTTTCAAAAGATCCACGATAAGGTCTGATCCAAAACGTGCCGGCATAAAAACCTCCCTCTGACTAAAAGTGCCCTCGTCTCATAACAACCCCAAACCCTTAGCAACGAAGAAGATTGCTTCCCCTTTGTCCAGGTTACCAATACTACACGGGATGAACCCTTGTACTTCCTTTATTTCCGTTTATGGTTATTTGTCAAACATCTTTCGTGGGCCAGAGGCCGCCCCACAGGCATGATGTCATCGGTTCCCCGTGGGACGGAAAAATCAACCGTCCTCACGCCGAGCGCGTTGTCGAAACACATCCCCTAAGAGGGGCAAATGCCTTACACATTGGGGCGGCACTTGTGGCCTCAGAAGACAATCCTGCGACTCTTGAGTTTGTGACTCTTGACCGTAACCTTGCTAACGCTGCCGAACGCGAAGGATTTGTTTTCCTCGGACCCTGAGCGAGACAGTACTTCACCGTGCTTCGCGATGCTGTACAGCCCAGAGTCTGGAGACTATAGATTGTGTCTTTGCGTGATCTCGGCTTGAGTTATTTTCCCTTGGACAAAAGCGTTTTAAAAAAGCTCTTGTTTTCCGGATACTTCAGAAATCTGGAGAATACGCTTCCATTTTCCATAGATATTTGGAGCTTTCAATGCCATTTCGCAAACGAACGCGTTATCACAACACAAACGCCTCTTTCGCCTTTATCGCGAGACGGTTTTTCTCAAAATCCGGAGAGGAATTCATAAAGGGCAGGCGCTCCTCGCAGAGTTTCGTAATGTTAGCAAGGCTTACCGGAGAGGTCTTCGACAGAAAGTCTTTTGACTCTCGAAATGTCAGCTCATGCTTAAGGGTAATGCGCGCTTTATGCACTGACGGCATCAACAATTTTTTCATATATGTTTATCGTACCGTATTTTTTACATAAAAGCTTGAACTTGTGATCCTTCACGTCAAGCCTGCCGATCTTCACAAGGGCAACAATATCGGCCAAGTCTTTTAATTCCCGTGCTTTTCCGACCTGTTTTAGGACGTTCAGTTTTAATGCGATGAGATGTTCAATTGACGGTATTCTTACGTTGGTGGTTCCCCCAAAGTTCACCTCCTCTGATTCGGCAAAAAGACCCTCAAACGTTCGGTCGTCAACAAGCATGATATCGATTGGCCACACTTCAAGATCTGGAGGCCTAAATTGCAAGAAAACTTTATGACGATGGAAAAGGATATACCCCATCGATGTCAGAAAACTTTCCCATAGATGCCGATCATCTTCTCTCACCAAAATATCTAAGTCACCCGTCTGTCGCCGCTCTCCGTAAGCATTGACCGCATGTCCACCAATGACGATGAACTGAAGGCCATTTTGTTCAGCTTTAGTAGCTAGGATATCAAGTACCCGCATGATCTCTACTAGGAGTCAATGATAGTGAAACACCTGTCCCGCCCTTTGGTGGTGGCCCCGGGAATGCATGGTGGACATTAACCCCCTTGATGTCCCTCGCAATGATCTACCGATACCACTACGGTAATCCCAATCTGGGGAGAGTGCAAATAAATGGGTCCCCACACCTTTTATTGCAGATAAGGCGGCAGCAGGCGGAAATCGATCGTCGATGAGATCCGAGCCTTAACGACCCGGCACAAAAACCTCCCTGTCCAACTGCTCATCACTTTTCAAAAGCCGATCTTTTATATTCAGTTCGCATCTCCGACTGGAGCCGACCCAGGCGGTAAGTCTTCCAGTCGATAAACTTCGCATATCCCGCCAAGGTAGGATGGACTTCCGTGATCTTACGCCACATTTCCTGAACGATGAATCTATAGTCCGGGTGGCCTTGGGGCATGGTGCGCAGCTCGCCT
>JAPUHZ010000380.1 GCA_027297485.1 Deltaproteobacteria bacterium | reverse complement strand
GGTGTTTGCGGCCAAGTACACCGAGCCTTCTACTGAGGGGTAATTGTAGGGTATTGTCACCGGGAGAACAAAGTGGCGATGGGGTTCGTCGAAGATCTCAACAAGAAGATCTGGGTGTTGCAGTGGCGCTCGTACGGTCTGCGACACGAAGAATATATGCGCCTGAAAATTCTTACCTGTATGCTCCCGGAGATCTAAAATGCTCAAAAATCACCCACTCACTTTGGAGAAGAGCCAATTTAAGGATGCGGCTATATATCGGCTTGCCGTCTCGTTGTCAAGAAATTTTTTAAAATGAAGCCGCAAAGGGCATGAACGCCCACTTTGGCCTCAAGGGCTGCAAGTTTCTAGCGGACCTCTAAGGCTTCGTCAAGACGCTTGTTGGTGAATGTAAGCTTATCATCTAAACGGCCTATTTTTTTCTCCAGACGACCTAAGTCCTGTATCGATATTATTTTCCAGTCGGGCTAGCCCGCTGTCGATCTTATCGTCGATTCTTTTATTTCGCTGTGGTGGCTTTTTACCTCACCTTCTATGGAGGCCAAGCGGTCTTTCACGGCCTTCATATCGGGGACAATTATCCCCTCGAGGATCTTCTGGACGGTAAGGATGGAAGGACGGACGGGCCATGAAAGGACGTATAACAGGGGAGATACCTGACGCAATAAAAAAAAAGGCTTACTGAAAAAGGAGTGCTATTCCGGCTTGCCGGGAGAGGTGTTGAGCAGCGTCATCGCCTCTAACGCCTTGGGGTCAGTCGGACTGAGGCGCAGAGTTGCTTGATAGTGATTCTCGGCCTTGTCTGTTTCCCTCTGCCGAGCATAGATCGTCCCCAGATTTTTGTCGACCTCGAGATGATAAGGTCATATCCTGAGCGAGGTTTCGAAAACCTGGATCGCCTTCGTCATATTTCCCGCTGAGCCAGAGGTCATGCCTAAATTGCTGAGGGCATTGATGTTGTTAGGGTTGAGGGAGAGAGTAAACTGCTCTTCGATTCTATCTTTGGGGGTTTCACTCCTTCTGACCCTGCAATTTCCTTCTTTTCAAAGCCTGCGCAAGATTGCTTTTCAATCTTGGGGAGTAGGGAAGGATCTTCAGAGCATCCTTCAGTTCAGCTATGGCTGCGTCATTTTTTCCCTGGATATAGTAGCAGTAGGCCAGGTCATTGCGGAGTTCGGAAGAGCGTGGGTTTAGTCGGGCGGCATTGCTAAAGTAAACCTCCGCTTCGGCGAATCTTTTCAGACGCATATAGTGCCGGGCAGTAATCCAGTGATAATAGGGATGATCGGGCGAAAGCTCGGCCGCGCGCCGGTAATAAACGAGGGCTTCGGTGGGTTTGTGTAGTAATCTCGAGGCCAGTCCCAGGCTCTCATGAATTCTTGGGTTAGTTTGATTCAAGGCTAAAGTTTTTTTAAACAGCTCAATGGCTTCAGGTGATCTTCCCCTTGGCAAATAAGATTCTCCCAGGAGCCACAAGGCGACCGGATGGCCTGGTAATGTTTCTAAAGCTCGCTCAGACAAGATGAGTTCCTCGCGCCAGATGGAGTTATGTCTGAAGGTGATAACTCCTAAAAAAACGCCGATCAATAGAATCCCCAGCACAGAGTGCCTTATGGTTACCTTGCGGGTAAGTAAGTGAAACGCTGCAGCAACAAGGGCGAAGACCCCTATGGAGAGGAGATATAAGTGATGTTCGGATATGGGGAAATGGGGGTTAAGCGGAAAAAAGAATATCCCTAAGGTGGTTGGGATAGCATTGAGAAACCAGATAATGGTTGACATGGGCTGAATTGGTCCCTCGTAGAGAAAGAGTTCTTCTCCCATGGCGAATCGCCGCAAGAACAGATAGGCGGCAAGGAGAGCCAGCAGGCCAACGTACCTCAATAATCGATCACGCCATGGCAGGTTATGCCTGACGCATGCATCCCATGCGATCAGTGCCAAGGGGAAGAAGATGGCGGTCTCTTTTGCCAGGAAGGAAAGAAAGAAGAGAGGGAGGGAGGCAAGGTAAAGTAGCCAGGACTTTCGCTCTTCGCTATGGAGAAAAATAAGGATTCCGCTCAGGAAGAATAAAGCCATGAGCGGATCCGCTCGACCGGAGATGTAAGTTACCGTTTCGGTCTGGACCGGGTGTACGATGAACAGTAGCGCCCCGAGAAAAGCGGCTCTGGGGGATAGGTATTTTCCCAGTAGAAAATAGACCAATGCCCCATTCAGGAGGTGAATGGTGAGGTTGGTCAGGTGGAATCCCCACGGTTCGAATAGCCAAAATGCGTAATCCGTCATGTAAGTCGCAAGGAGGAGGGGTCGATAAGTATAAGTCGGCTCGCCCGCGAGGGGTCTCCATTGGTAGCTGAACAGGATCTCAGGAAGGTTGTCCCATCTTCGAATCAGAGGGTTTCGTATAATCAAGGTCCAATCATTCCAGACAAAAAGGTTCTCAAAGGTATTGGCATAGACCAGCGCACCCAGGCCGACGATGATCAAGACATGAATCGTTTTCTCTTTTCTGGGTGACCAGCTATTCATCTCAACTTTTCGAGCTCCTTGTGGGCTTGTTTGCTTTCTGGATCAAATCTCAAGGCCAGCTCGAACTCGCGCCGGGCATCCGAGGTGCGTCCATTCTTCTTGAGTAGGAGGCCGAGATCGGTGTGAACTCCCGCATGATCCTTCATCGACAGTGAACGCTCTCTTAAAGCTTTGTTAAAAGTCGCTTCAGCAAGTCTCTTTTCCCCCAGGG
>JAPUHZ010000038.1 GCA_027297485.1 Deltaproteobacteria bacterium | reverse complement strand
TCTTGGGCATCATGATATCCGAAAGAGCGATGTCCACCGGCTCCTTCGCAAGTTTTTCTAGGGCCTCCTCTCCGTTCCCTGCAGTAATGACACGATAGCCCTCTCGCTGTAGTACGAGCTCTAAAAGCTCTCTCTGGTCAGGATGGTCCTCAATAACCAGAACAGTAAAAAGTGTTTTAGTCCCATCTGATTTCATTGTCTTGGCCTCCATCATCGGATGAATAAGGGTTCAGCGATCGGCGGTAAGATGGATATGGATCTTTTTGAACCCATGATTGATTTATTAGCATACCCCGTGGTCGATATAATTTGATTCCTAACCGTTTTTCTTCTCTTTGCAAATTTGGACAACTCCTTGACCAGCTACCGAAGCTCCCTTTCCTTAAGTCCCTGCTGACAGCCAAAACCTAAAGGCAGACCCTTCGGACATGCCCCTCATAATAATGATCCTTTTGCTTACGGAATTTGGCCTTTGATGGACCGGCCACCTCCAGCTTTGGGAACAGTGATAGCTGTGAGCCAATAAAGCATAAAGTCCCCCTTACGGTAATGAGCAAAAGGCATACCAAGGAATAGGGGTGTGGTTTTTTACGCACCGAGAGCCAGAGTAGGGGATTCAGTGAAGGTATTGGTATCTCATTGAAATTCTAATGAATATTGGATGTTTTTGAGAAGAACTAGGCCCGTCTGTGACAGGGGAGCATAAGGACCGAGAATCAAAATGTGTCAGTCAAATTATGACATTTTTACCCAAAATTGTGACATTTCTGTCATAGGGCCGTGACAACTCTGGCAAAAAACTCTTTCGCAGATGTAACCGGATTTGTCTACCTTATGAGAAAATATAGTTTTCTCCGTTGGCACGGATTATGCTGTCTAAAAAGCTTACAGATGGACAAAAATAGAAGCTGAAATTAGTCTTCAAAGAAACGAAAGGGGGTGAAAGAAATGGAACTGCTAAAAAGGTTAATGACAGAGGAGGAAGGTCAAGGCATCGTTGAGTACGCTTTGATAGTTGCCCTAGTTGTTTTCATTATCTGGGTTGCTGTAAAGGCGTCAGGGATAGGGAATAAGGTGTCCGATGTTTTTGTTGCGGTGGGAAATACTCTTGACAGTGCATCACAGTAGTGAACGGGTTTTCCATCTTAAGTGACTGACTCCGATCCGTCTGCGGCGAGATCTGGCTCAGGGGTGTACTAGTTAAACATACCTCGCCCCATCTCCCCAGGAACCGAGGGGGGCGAGGTGTGACCTGGGGGTTATCTTCCAGGGGGGCTTGCCATGTCGTTAGCAGCCACGATATTGCAACCAGCAATGGAACAACGGGCTGCTAGAGAGCTAGAGATGAGCTAATACCATGGCTGAACGCTTCGTTAAGAACGAATTCTCTTGACAGTCTGTTTTTTACGTGTATTATAAATGCATTGTAAAATAACAGCGTTTCATTATTGACGATTAGCACTAACATAGCAGGATCAGCATTGATTCAATGTAAACCTCGCCTCTTGAGGCGGGCACAAAGCCGATGGGGTTTCCAAAGGGGAGAAGCGGTAGCTCTCCCATTTGGTCGAACACGGGGATTCAAACCCCGTGTTCGATATAACTTGATTAATAGTTGGAAGCTTAATGAGAATAAGCTGACAGATGAGAGTTGATAGCTGGCCGAGAGCTGGTCTGCATGGGTGAGAGCCTATTTTTCGACTTGTTCCTTATCCTCTTTATTGGGTTTTCAATTGGTTTTGATGTCTGGGAGAAGAGGATACCTAACCGGCTGGTTTTGCTAGGTTTAATAGGGGGAATTCTATTCAGTGCCTTCAAAGGGCTCCCGCAACTGATCGAGAGCATTTTGGGCCTAGGATTAGGAGTGGGAATTTTAATTCTTCCTTTTGCACTTAGATGGCTAGGCGCCGGGGATGTAAAGTTTTTTGGGGCCTTGGGAGCTATTCTTGGCGTGAAGTGGGTGCCTCGTATTTTCTTCTATTCGGCTCTTTTGGGCGGGTTGTTGGCTCTTATCGTGATCGTCCTTGGAAGAGGGATGAACCTTAAGGGCTTTAGAGGCGCGTGGCTTGATGTTAAACTGTTCATCATGAGCCTGGGGGTGGTCCGTCCGAAGGCTAGTGGTGAAGCTCGGAAAAAAGTCTTTACTGTCCCGTATGGGGTTGCCATTGGGTTGGGGACCTTGGTCGCTTTTTATGTGGATCCAAAAGGAGAATGGGCGGGATTTTAGAGGGGGAAGTAATCAGTTGTCAGCGAGCAGCAGGAAGGTTGAGTGAGAACAAGGCGATAGCTGATGGCTCAGGAGGGAAATGTTTATGCCGAATAGGGTAAAAATTACAATCGCCGCAGCCATATTTTTTGGCTTTATTGCTGCCTACGGTATTTATAATTTTTTGCGGGAGCAGCGAGAAAGAGCAGATGCCTTGAAGATGGCTACCCAGAATGTGGTTGTGGCTGCCAAAGATGTCCCGGCGGGAACAACTATCACTGAGAAGGCGATTAAGGACGGGCTGGTGAAGACAACTGAATGGCCGAAGGCTTCGGTGCCGGCAGGCTCTTTTTTTTCTACCCAGGAAGTTATTGGCAAGGTCGTTCAAGTTAAGGTAGTTGCCGGCGAACCGCTTTTGAAATCCAAGATGGTGGGAGAAAAGAGAGGGGGTCTGACGGTTCGTCTAGCGCCGGGCCATCGAGCGGTGGCAGTCAGGGTAGACGAGATCATCGGGGTGAGTGGGTTTATTGTTCCCGGCGACCGTGTGGACGTAATCACCACTTTAGTTCCTCCTGGAAGCGGCTCGCAGAGTGAAAAGATCTCCAAGATTGTTCTCCAAAACAAGCGTGTCCTTTCCGTGGCCCAAAGTGTGGAGCAGAAAGAAGGCAAACCTAAAATTGTCCGCTCCATTACCTTAGAAGTGACCCCGGAAGAGGCGGAGAAGCTATCTCTTGCATCTCAGGAAGGGCAGATTATCCTGGCCCTCAGGGCTGAGGGGGATGAAAAATTGATAAAGACCCGAGGGAGTAACAAGCGTGACCTTCTAGGCCGCCCTGCTCCCAGAAGGAGGGTAAGATCCCGGGTGACACGGGCAGCTCCGGAGCCGTATCGAGTGGAAGTATACCATGGGAGTGAAAGATCAGTGGTGGAATTTTGATTGGAGAAGGAAAAGAGGAGGAACGGATGAGACATCAGGATGGCATATTAGCTATTTCAGCCGGGAAATGGAGTTTTTGTCTGGCAATTTTTGTTGCATTGTTTCTTTTTGAACAGACTGCGATAAGCCAGGAGGTTGCTCCCTCCGTCACAGTCACGGTCAACAAATCTCTGGTCTTTCGTTTAGCTCAAAAGGCTAAAAGGGTATCAGTGACGCAGCCGGAAATCGCTGATGTGGTGGTGGTGGCCCCCAATCAACTCCTGATTAACGGCAAATCCGTGGGCACGACCTCTCTTGTAATCTTTGACGAGAGAGGGACAGTGATCAATTACGACCTTATCGTCAGCCCGGATATCGCGGGGCTACGGAGGCAGTTTAGAGTTCTTTTCCCCGAGGAAAAGATCGATGTTTCCACATCAGGGCCTGCCATCGTTCTTAGGGGCGAAGTTTCCAATGAAGTGGTCTATGATAAGGTCCTAGCGATCACCCAGACTTACCTACCCCCGAAGCCAAAAAAAGAGGTAGCCCCTCCCACTGCTACTCAATCGGTAACAATTAGGACTGGTCAAGTTCGCCTTCCCACGACCGGGACAGCCTTTGCGGGTGGAGGGCAACTAGCCTTTACCGAGGAAGGATCCCTGACGGATGTTAACCGGTGGGGGGATAAAAGAGCCATCCCGGGGATTATTGATTTCTTGGTGATCAGTGAGGTACGCCAAATTCAGTTGGACGTTATTGTAGCGGAAATCTCGCTCACCAAGCTGCGGGAAATTGGCTTTGATTTTGTATTTAATTTGCTGCACGATAATAAGACGAGTAATGTTTTTAGCGGAGCAGGCACTCAGGGAGGGCTGACAGGCGGAGATCTTTTAAATCCCTCCGGCTTTCCGCCAACCGTCACCTTTGGCGAGGCAACGTCTGGAGTAATAAGCCTCCTGACGGACCGGTATAATATCGGGCTCGTATATCGCTTGTTCCAAAGTAGGGATATCGCGGAAATCCTTGCCCGGCCTAGCCTAGTGATAAAAAATGGTCGTTCCGGTGGTTTTCTAGCCGGCGGCGAATTCCCACTGGCCGTCCGCAGTTTTGGTGGGGGAGAGGATTCAACGGTCAACATTGAGTTTAAACCTTTTGGCGTCCGATTGGACTTTATCCCCACGATTACATGGTCCGGCTCCATTGACCTCAGGGTTTTCCCTGAGGTGAGCGAAATTGACAGGAGTGTGGAAGTCCTCGGAATTCCTGGTCTTAAAGTCCGGAGAAGCGTGACCCGGGTGGAGATGAAAGAAGGAGAAATTCTGGTGATGAGCGGCCTATTGGATCGCAGGATCATTAAGGATTTTACCAAGTTTCCGATTTTGGGAGATATTCCTATCCTGGGAGCTTTGTTTCGCAGCACAAGCTTTAGGAATCAGGATACCGAGCTGGTTTTCGTTATTACGCCAAAGATCGTAAAGGCGTTAAGGCCTGGAGTGAAGCCGAAGATCCCGTCGATCGAAAAATATGACGATCCGGACATGCGCCAGATACCGCTCCCTAAATCTTCAGCGGCAGCAGCCTCTCCGCGCAGACCTGCTCCGACCGGACCGACCATGCCTTAGATGAGACAAGAAAGGATATGAGCCATTAGCGAGCGAGAAGTGAGGATTTAGTGAAACCAAGAAGATAACCGCTGATAATTAACAATAACATGAAGTTACCCGTTGTATTAATTGGGCAAGATAATATCGCCTTAGTCTCCTTACGCCAGCAGATCGAGAAGGAACATGCTTTCCTTGTGGAAGGCAAGGTCATCGGTTTTGAGGATGCATTTGAGATCCTTCAGCAGAAGAAGGGTCCTATTTTAGCCGTGGTCGATCTGAGCCGCGATCCGGAAAGGGCCTTTCTAACAGCTGAGGAAATTAAGTCCAAGATTTCCAATATCCATCTACTCATGACATCTCCCGATAAGAATCCCGAAACCATTTTAAGGGCTATGCGTTTGGGGGCTGAGGAGTTTCTCACTCAGCCCTTCCACTGGCCAGAGGTCTTGCGGTCCTTAGAAGGAATTCAGGCAAAGGTCGATATCCAGTCGACAAAGCCCGTCGAGGAAGGCCGTACCATCGCGGTTTTTTCCAATAAGGGTGGCGTGGGGTCCACTACTGTGGCTACCAATTTGGCGGCGACCCTTGCGGCCAAG
>JAPUHZ010000379.1 GCA_027297485.1 Deltaproteobacteria bacterium | reverse complement strand
GCAGGTATTTCTATCCTCATCGAGGGTTGGAGAGAGGTCTACTTCGCAACTAGGGAGAGAAAGTTAGCCACAGATAAACTCTACGCTGTGGTGCGGCACCCCCAATACACGGGTATCTTTCTAGCCGTATTCGGCCAACTGATCTACTGGCCAACGATTCCAACCTTGGTCTTATTTCCCGTCATCGTATGAGCATACTATCGGCTTTCAAAGAAAGAAGAGAAGTGTATGAGAGAGCAATTCGGCAGTGCGTATGAAACTTACCTGCAGAATGTGCCTATGTTTTTCCCGAGGCGCGGTGAGTGGAAAAAGCTGATATCCACTAGTGAATTCAGGGAAGCCGAGGAATGAACCCCGCAATTAAAATTGTTTTGGTCGCAATTTATTTTAGGGAGGTGAAACTATGAATGATCCAGTTTGCGGTATGGAGGTTGAACCTGAAAGGGCACAAACCTCAAAGAGCTTTAACGGTCAGACCTTTTGGTTTTGCTCGGACATCTGCGCGGAGAGGTTCACAAGCAACCCTGAACAATATGTGCAAGAGAAAATATCTCCGGTGCCGCTGAAGGAAACTTCAGTTCAGGGACTGGAGACCCTCGAAATTCCCATAGGAGGGATGACGTGTAATAAATGCGCCTTAAATCTTGAGGCTGGCTTGAAGGGATTGGAAGGCATCCAGGGTGCCCAGGTCAATTTTTCCTCGGCGAAGGCAATTGTCACTTACGACCCCCGCATTACCAAGCTCGATGGAATTTTTGCTTTGATTCGGCGTAGGGGATTCGAGGTAGGGGCTTCTTCGGCGGAGATAAAGATCACCGGCATGCACTGCGCCTCCTGTGTTTCCGCCATCGAAGAAGCTCTGGCGAAAACACCTGGAGTCCTCCAGGCTTCGGTAAACCCCGCCACAGAGAGCGCCTTAGTTCAGTACTTACCCTCGCAGACGGATTTATCTAAGCTCGAGCAGGCCGTTCAGTCTACCGGGTACGGGATCGCAAAAGAGCCTATCAAGGGAGAAGAGGGTGTAGATGCGGAGACCGCCTCCCGGGAAAAAGAATATCGGACGCTGATGAAAAAGTTCTGGTTCAGTGTGATCATTTCTGTACCGGTTATGATTTTCAGTTATCCACAGCTATTTTTTCTATCGGGCTTAATGCCAAAGGGAAGTGAGACGCTGCGATACACCTGGATCTTTCTCGGCGTTCTAAGCTTTCCCGTTTTGGTCTGGGCCGGGAATCAGTTCTTTGTCGGCGCCTGGGCCGCTTTTAAGCATCGCTCCGCGGATATGCACACGCTTATAGCAATCGGGATCACGGCCGCGTATATCTATTCAGTTGTGGCTGTCGCATTTCCTCAGATCTTCCCGTCTGTAGATCTGGCAGAGGTATTTTGGGATGTCACTACAATTATAGTTGCTCTGGTGGTTTTAGGCATGGCACTGGAGCTTAAGGCTCGCGGCAGGACCAGTGAAGCGATCAAGAAGCTCATTGGCCTTCAAGCCAAGACAGCGCGGGTTGTGCGAGAAGGAAACGAAGTTGACATCCCCGTTGAGGAGGTCCTTGCCGGTGATATCGTCGTGGTCCGGCCGGGGGAGAAAATACCCGTTGATGGAGAAGTAACTGAAGGAAGCTCCTCTGTGGATGAATCGATGGTCACCGGGGAGTCTATTCCGGTGGAGAAGACCGTGGGGAGTAGGGCGATCGGCGCCACGATCAATAAGGTGGGAAGCTTCAAATTTAAGGCGACCAAGGTAGGCAAAGACACAATGCTCTCCCAGATCATCCGTATGGTTCAGGATGCGCAGGCCTCCAAGGCACCTATCCAGAAGGTCGTAGATACCGTGTCGGGATATTTCGTGCCTACTGTGATAATTATTGCCATTCTGGCCTTCGTGGCCTGGTACGACTTTGGTCCCGAACCATCCTTGATCTATGCCACTATCGTCCTCGTCACTATCCTGATCATCGCTTGTCCCTGTGCCCTCGGTCTTGCAACCCCTACGAGCCTGATGGTGGGTGTCGGTAAAGGGGCGGAAAATGGGATTCTGATCAAAAATGGCACCGCTCTGGAAACAGCCCATCGCCTGGATACTATCGTTGTGGATAAGACGGGGACCATCACGTTGGGGAAACCGTCGCTGACCGATACGATCACAACGGAGGGCTTTTCTTCTGAGGAGGTTTTAAAGCTTGCGGCTTCGGTGGAGAAAAGTTCTGAGCATCCTTTGGGCGAGGCCATCACGGAGGGAGCCCGGGCGAAAGGATTAGAGATTCCCGATCCCACCGATTTTACCGCTATTCCCGGGCACGGGGTTGAGGCAAGGGTTGGTGGCAGGATGGTTATCCTGGGAAATCTTAAGTTGATGAAGGACCGTAATGTCTCGTTGGGTGATTTGGAGCATCAGTCGGTCGGGCTAGCCGAGAAAGGAAAAACTCCGATGTTTGTTGCTGTCGATGGCAGGGCAGCGGGAATCATCGGTGTTGCCGACACAGTAAAAGAGGACTCGCCAAAAGCGATTGCAGCGCTAAAGGCGTTGGGGATCGAAGTGGTCATGCTCACTGGTGACAATCAGCGTACGGCTAAGGCTATCGCCAGGGAGGTTGGGATCGAACGGGTGATGGCCGAAGTACTCCCCGAGGACAAGGCCCATCAGGTTCAGATGCTCCAGGTTGAAGGCAAGACCGTGGGGATGGTGGGCGATGGGGTGAACGACGCACCCGCTTTGGCGCAAGCGGATGTGGGGATTGCCATGGGAACCGGAACGGACGTTGCCATGGAGGCAGCGGATATTACCCTCGTTAAGGGAAGCCTACGGGGCGTCGCGATAGCGATGGAGCTTTCCAAGGCAACGATGAGAAACATCAAGCAGAACCTCTTTGGCGCATTCATATACAATGGTCTGGGTATTCCGGTAGCAGCAGGGGTTTTCTACCCCATTTTCGGCTTGCTCCTATCTCCTCTCATAGCGGGGGCGGCCATGGCTTTTAGCTCAGTCACGGTCGTTATAAACGCAAATCGCCTCCGCTACTTCACTCCGAAAGGAGGTGGCAGATGATTCTAAGCAAAATCCTGGTAACAATTGGTGGCATCGCTCTGAGTTTCCTTGTGGCCTGGTATTTCTGGTTCTCGAAAAAGAAGATTTCTAGGGCAGCTTTGACGGGTTCAGGCGCCCAGGAAGCCCTTATCGTGGTTAAGGGAGGCTACACACCGGATCTACTGGTAGTTCAAGCAGGTAAGCCCGTACGGCTGAAATTCAATCGGCAGGAATCTGCAGTCTGTTCCGAGATGGTCCTTTTCCCCGATTTCGGCAAGAACGCCAAGCTACCCGAAGGAGAAACAGTCGTCATAGAATTCACTCCGCAAAAACCCGGGGAATATGAGTTTTCCTGCCAGATGGGGATGATTAGAGGAAAACTGATCGTCGAATGATATTTTCCCTGCAGACAGCTGGGATTCAAGATAAGGGTACCTTCGCTAAATGGCCTCCTACTGACTCTACAAGTGAGTTGTCAAATCTTATGGCTGTCCTGCTAATTGAGCGCTTTTCGAGGAACGGACACTAAAGCTGTTGAAGACCGTAATGGAGGAAACCTATGGCTTAGTTCGAAGACCCCGCATCGACGGGAAGAAGCAACAATCCTCAGGAAATCGCCCCTGGCTGTAGGCGCTTCCTTACAATACTGCTCGGCACCAAATCAGATAGGGTGCGTATTCCGACCATGCCGGCCGACCAAAATACTTTGTGGAGATGAA
>JAPUHZ010000378.1 GCA_027297485.1 Deltaproteobacteria bacterium | reverse complement strand
AAAAAAAATCATGATGGAAGTGCTACTTTCCATCAAACGAGCCGGAGCTGATATGATTCTTACCTATTTTGCCAAGGATGCGGCGCGGGAGCTGTAGAGTAAGTATTCTGCCGCCGCTGTAATGCCGCAATCATTGTCTCTCTAAACCCCTGTTTTTTCAAATAGTTACCAATTTTTCTAAAGCCCCTCGGGTTTAAACCTCTTGGCCTTGGTCTGTGCCAGTTGACCAATCTCTATTCCATTAAGTAATACAAATATACTTGATAGGTAGATGCCGGATTTGCTTGAACTTTCTACGCACATGTAGTAACACCTTTGTTCCGTTCTGTGTTATCTAAGCACGGCGGGTGAGAGGAGCCATAGCCAATGGCCCGTCATATGGTCGTCTTCAATGTCTGTAGCCCTCACAGCTTGGCGGTCCTGACAGAGTTGAAAGCCCAAGTAGATCGGGATGTGGAACCTGTTTCAACTCTGCTCTCTCCGAAGAGCGTTTGTATAAAAGTCATAAAACCCGACAGTGGTGAGGGAATTCCTTCCAAAAGCATACGTATAGGATTGCATCCTCATCCCCGACTGAAGAAGTTGGAGAAGGAATGGGGTTGGGATTGAGCTTGTGCAACCGCATCATGGAGCAGCATGGCGGGCGCATCGGAGTAAAAAGCGAGGAGGGGCGGTATGGCGAATTAGTGTTGGTATTTCCGACAAACAAAGAAGATGCAAAGGGAAAAGATGGATCGTTGCGCTTCTCGAACGGTCAGTAATCAAAAATCGTATGCTCTTCAGTAACAAAGATGAAAGAGTTGGGAAGATCGACAAATTTGCTCTCATCCTCCATGAGCGTGCGATTTGCTGCTTGGCCTTCGGGCGAGCTGAGTACGGCAACGAGATCCTCGATACTGTTCCATCATACCTCGGTTGTCCCATCGTAATCCTTTCCCACGCCTCTAGCCTTAGCCAGTTGATCGTTTACCTCCGTGGTCAGAGTATGGCTCTGTACATACCGGGCGGGCTCGCACAGTTTTCGCAAATGTCTGTACCAGTGGACCATGATGCTCAAGCCAATACTTCCGGAAGCTTTCAGGAGAGATGTCTGGATGACGACGAACAATATAAACCAATTTAATCACCTTGCAAGGTCTCCTTTACTTAGCAAACGAAACCCCACGGAATACTTAGAGAGCATACGGCTGCCGAACGACAACGCCTGCCCTGAGTCTCACTCGGCCGTTAGGCCCCGCTCCTCCTTGGATGCTCGGCCCGCTTTCTGGCATAAAAGCGGGCCACCTTGATGAGGTTTCCGCAGCGGGCCATGCTGCACCAGCGGCGCGTGTGATTCTTTGACCGGTCCACATAAAGCACAGCACACCGGGAATTACCGCATGCCCTCAAAAGCGAGAGGTTGTGTGACGTGAGCAGATCCATGGCGGACTTTGCGATCAAGTAGAGAAGCCATGGTGCCCCTCGGAGCATTGTAACTGTCTTTTTGACCGGCTTTCCCTGCTTGTCGAGCCCGACTTGCGAGTAGGCTCTTCCCTGTCGAAGGAGCCGATTCAGCCGCGGAAGATCTCGCGCTTGGATCGAACGCCTGGTCGCCGCGGCACTCAAGATTCGATACAAGATTTCACGTAAGGCGATCGAGCGCCGCACGTAGACCTTGGTTCCCCGAAGCGGCAGGGAACGGAACTGTCGCGCGTCTTTGTCGCCGAGAAGTCCTGCTTCCTGGCACCAATCCACCAAATCATGAAAGCCAAGCAGGGTTTCCCGGCGCTCTTCTTTTCGCCCTCTCAACGTGACCAGAAAGTCCAGGCATGGCATCCCGCTGTAGAATTTAAACCGGTCCTGCGCCGCTGTTTGAAGCACCGTAATTGATCCTCCTTTCATTGGGCTAGCGCCTATATAACCATTTTCTTCCAAAATGTCCACCTAGAAATCCACCTAGAAATCTCTTGACGACCCGCTTGGTATGTAATAACCTTCTAAATCATTTTCACAGGTTAGCACAAACGGCGTGTGATTTCACACATTGCTGAGCGCGTCCGGGGCCGGTCCTTCGGGCTGTTCTCTCCGGGTGAAGCTCAAAGGAGGGATAGCCATGGAACGCTTTGATCCAATTCGGTTTGGTGGGTCGACAAATTTGCTGAACAACCCGAAGGACATCGTGGCGACGGTCAACCGGCTTCGTCAGGACTTCTCTGTCATAGAGCTTGAGATGGAGGACGAACCTCGGAGTGTGCTCGGTGATCCGCGTATGTACGATGAGACGGTGCAGAGTCTCCTCCGCCTGGGGCGATCGGCCGCCGTGTCTTTGAGTGTCCACGCTCCTTACGTGGGGGAGGATTGCGATCTTGCCTCGGCTGATGCAGAAATCCGCCAACGCTCGATGAACCTGATTCGAGCAGCGATCCGATTTACATCGGATGTGGGGGCGACCCGATTGACGTATCACCCTGGATATCGAAGCGGATTGCCGGCCCGAACGTTACTGCAGAATTTGATGCGATCACTTGATGAGCTGGTTCCTGAAGCTTCGGACCAGGGTGTGACTCTTTCGCTCGAAAACATGGGAGCCGAGCGCCCCCATTACATCGTGTTTTCCCCTGTTGAGCATCGCGAGCTTTGCGAAAATACCGGGACTCGGCTCACCTTTGACATTGTCCATCATTCGTCTCTGGTTTCTTCTTGGGCGGAATTCACACACGACTTCTCTCTGCTCTACCCGTATATCGAAAACATCCATCTCTCGGATGCCGTCCTCCCGAAGCATGTTCACCTCCCATTGGGATGCGGGACGATACCGGTAGATGAAGTCCTCTCGTTCCTTGTGGATCATGGATATAGCGGGAATGTCATCGTCGAAGAAATGGGTGGTGGATTCCCTTCTCAAGTGTTCATCGAGCGTGCGAGCAGATATCGCGGCACGCTGTTCGCTCTGGCCTCCCGATATGAACACGTTGATGAATGCGGAGACTTTTGAGATGGTGGACGGCGCCAAGTCCTCGTTCTTTCAAGGACTGAGGGAAGCTATTCCTGTCGGCGTCTCCTTCTTTTTTCTGTTCCTCGCTGTTGGGATTGCAAGCAAGGCCGCCGGGTTGACCGTCCTGCACTCCGCGTTGATGAGCCTGGTTGTTTTTGCGGCGCCGGCCCAATTCGTGGTGCTTGATCTGATGGGTCATAATCGACCGTGGCTGGATATACTGGTGGCGACATTTATCATCAATTCTCGCTTCTTCGTGATGGCGACTACCCTGGTCCCCTACTTTCGGGGAACATCGCTCCCTCGGATTCTCGGAGCCATCCCAATGCTGAGTGCCAGCACATTTGCTGTGCCATTTATGCGATTCAAGCAGGACGCAGACGTCCGTCCGTTCGAGTATTACCTCGGGGTATCAGCCGGGAGCTACCCGATCGCGGTGGCGGCCACCGCGTTGGGGTTGCTCCTGGTTCAAAACCTCCCCCTTTGGCTTCTCGAGATGTTCAAAATGATCCTTCCAATTTATTTCACAACGCTCCTCGCTAAGGAATGGCCGAAAAGCCGTCCGCTCCTTGCCGCGCTATTAGGGTTCGTAGGCACTCCACTGGTCGAGCTCGTCACGCCGGGATTCGGCATGATGCTCATTGCCGTCGTGGTCGGATTCGGCGTCGGGTTGCCATACGGAGGGGAAAAATGACCGAAAATGTTGCAACTGTGTTCATCATCTTGGCCGCAGGCGCCATTACGTACCTACTGCGCGCGACTCCGTTTTTGCTTTTTCAGGGAAACAAAGTTCGCACGTCCGGAAGAATGTTTCGAATTTTCGAGTACGCGGCTTACTCCATTATCGGCAGTCTTATTGCGGGATCAGTTATGAAAGTCTCCATCTTGACGTTTTTCTCGTTCCCGCAGTTCTGGGAAAGCGCTGCGCGACTGTTGACTATCGCCTTTACGTTCGCTCTTGCGGTCAGGATTAGACAACCAATTATCTGTCTCGCCGCGGGGCTTGGCGCGTTCTTTCTGCTCCGGCTCATTGGGTAGCCCGGTGAACCGATTGTGACGCCTGTCAACGCTATCAGGGCGGGAGCCAGATCCAGGTCGAAAGCACGGCGGGGCGGGGACGACCGTCGCGGCAACTCTTCCCGTGTTTGTTGCGGACACGCGTTCATCGTGGCTGCGCGTCTGATGGGCCGGCGAGTCGGGCATGCAGCTCCTCGAAGTGTGAGGTGAACGGGGGAATGCCATCAGCGGGCGAGCCGAGTCAGGGTTCAAAACCTGTGTTGCTTGTGGTGGACGATGAGGAAGGCGTCTGATCGTCGTTGGTCCTCGTTTTTTTTCTGACCAGTTCGAAGTCATCACCGGTCACACCGAGCCAGAAGCGCCCGAGAACAGAGGCTCCCTCCAAATCTCATGATGCTCGACCTTCGGCTTCCAGGAATGCACGGGTTCGACGTGCTGGAGCGAGCCAAGACCGCTGACCCTGATCTTGAAGTAATCGTGATCACCGCGGTCCACGGGGTTGAAACTGCGGTGGAATCCATCCGGCGGGGCGCCTCCATGCATGTCGTAAAGCCGTTCGACATTGAGATTAGCTCCGCAACCTGGCCGGCCGCGCGCTCACCAAGCACCGGATCAACCTGGATAACCGTCGCGTGATGGAGGCCCTCACGCAGGAGAACAGTCGTCTCCGCCTTCAGCGGGACCGGCTGCGACACCGCCTACACGTGACCGAACAGGCGCTTCACAGTACGCGGGAAGAGCTCCTTCACACCTCGAGAACAGTTGGTCCGTTACCATGACGCCTGCAATAACGTTCCCAGAGAAAATAGAAAAAAGGGAAATCTCGGTGGAGAAGAGGGATTAACTGGAAGCCAGAGATCGTCGAGATCGATCCTCCGCCGGTATCCTCGGTCGTTAAGCCCTCCTGCGCCGATGGTACTATAGGGTCGCCCTATGGAAGAGTAGGACGCCGCCGGATTTAAACCAAAAGGCCCGATCTCGAAAGAGCTCGGGCCTTTTGGTTTTAGCTGTTGCCTGTCTGTATAGCAGTTGCTAGAATACCTCGGTGGATGTGGTCTTTACCCCGTCGGCTTTTAAACACGGGTATACAAAACAGGACTTTTATGAGCTGTTGGCAGGCCGCTATCTTAAGATCCGAAGCCAGCGAAGACTTGCCGATGTCTATGAGTTGCTCGGAAGAAACCTGAGCGGAGATTATCTCCATATTGTTTACCGGGTACTAGCAGAGGGGCGCTTGAGAGTTTTTCATATCAGCCGAATGACTGAAAAACAAAGACGACGTTACCAGAGGTATCAGAGATGAAGAGTAAGAAAAAAGCCATTCCTCCGCTCCGGAAAGGAGCTAGTGAGAGAGAAATCTCCCTCTGGACGGCAAAGCATGATGTTTTTGACCGTTTGGAGACGGGAGTCTCGGAGCTAATAGAGGATCAAAGCGATCTCGACCAGGTGTTACACGAGGCGCTCTTCCAAGACAACACGGCCCAGCTCAACATGCGCCTCCCGCCGGCGATGAAGGCGGTCCTTAGCAGGTTAGCGCGCCAGCGCACAACCGATGCTACCACCCTTGCCCGCATCTGGCTTGCCGAACGGCTTGAGCAGGAACTGAAGAGTGGTTGAGGCGACGATAAGCCCTCCAGGGCCGACAAATTCAGTTCTTAGTTTTGAATTTTGAGTTTTTAGTTAAACTCAACACTCAGCACTGATAACTCAAAACTGTATGTAGAATGAAAGAGTAGGTCGCCGCCGGATTTAAATTCAAAAGGCCCGAGGCTGCAACAAGTCCGGGTCTTTTATTTTCGGATTCGACGTTCGAGGCCACAGGGAGGAACAGACAAAGTTTGTGCTGTCGTGGCAATGTCAATCTGTCAGGGTAACAGCAACATGAAAATGTCAGGGTGATCGTTCATGGAATTGGTTCGTATACCTCCTAGTGGGTCCATAGCGGAACGCCTCCCGCCTGCCGTTCGTTCGAAATAAG
>JAPUHZ010000377.1 GCA_027297485.1 Deltaproteobacteria bacterium | reverse complement strand
GAAGCTGGTGCTCTTCGCCCCTGGCAATCATCGCTTGGCTAAGAGACGGGGGCTGACTCTGTCGGATATTGCCGAGGCCCCTCTTATCATTCGAGGGGGAACCGGAGAGAAGGGCAAGACTGATGAGATCCTAAAGAAGATCGAGAAGCGCAGATTAAAGTTTAATATTGTGATGCGTTGTGAATCGTCTGAGGCGGTGAAAGTGGCGGTCAGAAAGAAAATGGGACTGGGGATCTTATATTGGGATACGGTGGAGGCCGAAGTGAGAAGGGGTGATTTTAAGATTATCAAGTCAGCGGGGTTGCCCCTAGAGGGGACGAGCTTCATTATTTATCATCGAAAGAGACCGTTGTCCTCTGATGCTCGGGATTTCCTCAGGCTTCTGCAGCAGCAGCGTTACAAAGGCCGTAAGGTCAGGTGACGATGGCTGATACCGCCGCTGAAGGAAGCGGGATCGGGAGGTGGCGGCAATCATACAGTGCTTACCAGGCAAAGTCGGGAAGGTCTCATCTTCGGTAGGCTAGGTGTACAAGCCAAAGGGGGTGAGACTGGCGGATCGGGTTGTAAAGTTTTTCGAATTGGGTCCAGGGGCTCAAACTAGCCGGACCCAGGCCTTTTGCAGGGAGGTGGCGTAGCCGATGGTGGCAGCGGCCTCAATCCCGTTTTCTTGCATCTCTTCTACCAGCCTGGCGGCATATTTTTGCGCCAAAGCGATCAAGAGCCCTCCTGAGGTTTGTGGGTCAAGGGCTGTCTCTACCAGACCCTTGCGGACGGACTTCTCGATGATAATTTTATCCTTTTGATATTCGCGGTTTCTCTTAGATCCCCCCGTGAGATAGCCTTTTTCAGCCAGACGGGTTGTCCGGTGGAGTAAGGGCAACTTAGCTGACTCCAGAATCAATGTGACGCTGCTGCCGCTGGCCATCTCAAGGGCATGGCCCAATAGACCGTATCCCGTGATGTCCGAGCAGGCGTGGACAGGGTAATGGAGCATAGTCTCGGAAGCCGTTTTGTTGAGGGTAATCATGGAAGAGACCGCCGCCTGGATGCTCTCCTTGGGAGCTTTTCCCTTTTTGAGGGCTGTTGTGATAATACCCGTTCCTAACGGTTTAGTTAGGACGAGCGCGTCGCCTTCCTGGACTCCGACATTACGGATGATCCGGTCAGGGTGGACTACCCCGGTGATGGCCATCCCGTATTTGATCTCCTCGTCGATGATGCTGTGGCCTCCTACCACGACCGCCCCTCCCTCCTGCGCCTTCTCTGCTCCCCCCTTAAGGATTTCTCCCAGGACGTGAATGTCCATTTTCCCTTTCGGAAAACAAACGATATTCAGAGCGGTCCTCGCATCCGCTCCCATCGCGTAGATATCGCTCAGGGCATTGGTTGCCGCAACTTGACCGAAGGTATAGGGGTCGTCCACGATGGGGGTGAAAAAATCCACGGTATTGACGATGGCCAAATCGGGACGTAGGCGGTATACTCCGGCATCGTCGGAGGTTTCAGTTCCGACAATCAAGTCGGCGTGGTCAAACTTAGGGAGGCTGTGCAATACTTGCACCAGGTCGGCCGGGCCGAGCTTGGCAGCTCAGCCAGAAGCCTTGACCTGTCGCGTCAGGCGAATAGTCTTCTTTTTTATAAGTTTCATCAGACGGTCCTCTTTTAACTCTTTTAAAAACGGGCCGGGACTTCCCTCAACCGGGAGTGAGTTTATCACCGGACTCCTTGCCTTCCGGCGGGCAATGGGGATCTCAGCCGCCTCGCATCTCCGATTCTCACCGTGATCCCTTCACGGTCGAAGTGTTCAAGGAGGGCAATGGTGTACTTGCGACTGGAACCTAAAAGGTCGCGGAAGGTAGCCGCGGTGATCTCATGGTTGTCAGACAAATATTTATATAGAACGCCCTTAACTTTGTCAATGTAGTCCGGGAGAAAGTAAAGGCCCGTCGCGACCCGAACAATGGACCTGTCCCTTTCCATCACTCGGATGACTTCGGTAAGCTTTCCCCGCCCAATCCCAAGCTCTTTTTCTATCTGCTTCAACTCAGGAGGGGCAAGCGGGTTGTTTCCCAGAAGCCTGGTGATTTTTTCCACGAGGGATTTCTCCTCGTCACGCAGATGGATACGGTGGTGAGGAAGGCGCAGGAGGTTTCCATCCCGGGCTGCGATTTTTTCTGCTGCGAGAATCTCTACGAGAACACGGAAGAGTCTAGATGAGATGCTGTAAGGAAGCTTTACCCGGATCTCTTCCATATCCATTCCCGGCACGAGGGGATGGGATGAGTGAAAGTCCTGGAGGGCCTTAAGGATGTTTTCCTTGAGGCCTTGCCATTTTTTTTCTGTCGTGTAGACCTTCTCCCCCTCGGCGCTGAAGGTCCGAATCGTTTTCATCTGGTCTATCTGATCTCGGATTTCCTCTTCTCTGAGATTCAGAAATTGATAGATCGGATCCAAGGGAAGGGCAAAATCATCGCTTTCGTCGAGAAAACCTTCCGTCAGCCCGGGGAGATCCTTGGTCTGGAGAGACTCTAGCTTCTCTTGTAGTTCCGGCTCTCTTCTTTTATGTTTCCTCGCCCAAGGATGAACCACAATCCCACCTCCAATCGTGCGCTGGGCCGTCTCGTCCCTGACAATGAAATGGTCTCCACGCAGCACCAGGAGAGGGCTAGTGAGAGTTACCTGGCAATAGGTTGATTCGTTGGGCTCCGCCTTTTCTTTCGAACTTAGGAGGATCAGTTTGGCCAACCGCTCCGCCGTTCCCAGATGGACCCTGACCCGCTGGTGGTTTTTAATTCCTTTAGTCGCCGCCGGTCGTACCTCTAGAAAGGCGTCAAACCGATCGGAAGTCCTGGTGAGTTTTTCATGGCAGATCACATGCCCGCGTCCAATCGAGGCTTTTTCCTGCCCACTCAGATTGAGTGCGATCCTTTGTCCCCACCCTGCTGCATTTACGGATCGGTTGTGAACCTGGAGATTGCGGATCCGAAAGGTCTGGTCCCCGGGGAGAGACCGCACACGATCTCCGTTGTTAATTTCCCCGCTGAGTGCGGTGCCGGTAACGACCACGCCATGGCCTTGAAGCACGAAGGCCCGGTCCACTGGAAGACGGAAATAGCCGCTCGGGGCCGGCTTTTTGGAGGACCGGAGCATCTGGGAGATCTGATCGCGAAGCTCTCCAAGTCCTTGCCCGGTCACAGCCGAAAAGGGGAGGATGGGGGAGTCCTCCAACAAGGTTCCCAGCGTTAAGATTCTGATCTCCTCCTCGACATCCTGAATCCTGGAAGCGGGAGCGAGGTCGGCCTTGGTGATCAGGAAGATGGCCAGCTTGACTCCAAGCAGGTGGAGGATATCCAAGTGCTCTTCAGTTTGGGGCATGACCCCATCGTCGGCGGCTACGGTGAAGAGGACCAGATCCATCCCGTGTGCCCCGGCCAGCATGTTGCGGATAAATCGTTCATGGCCCGGGACATCGACGATCCCAGCATGAGTACCGTCTGGGAGATCCAGATAGGCGAAGCCTAGATCGATGGAGATCCCTCTTTCCTTTTCTTCCTTGAGCCGGTCGGTATCCTGGCCGGTCAGGGCCTTGATGAGCTTCGTTTTTCCGTGGTCAATATGTCCGGCAGTGCCAATGATGTAGGGCATATCCCAAATTGTTTCTCCAGGAAAAGACTAACAGAAAATCCCGTAGATTGCAGCATTACCTTTCCGTTGAGGCGGGTCGATTGTTTAAGTCGCGTTACCAAATAAGTCTGTCCAGAATGGCCACCTCGGCAAATTTTTTTGAATCAAACTGTGGGTGCAAAGGTTGCAGGTTACAACGGAGTTTAGTATGGGGAGAATAAAAGTATATCCCTCTTACTCTCTCTGACCGTGACCTAGATTCAAGATAGGGGGTGTATAATAGAGGATAACCGGCATGTCCAATGACCGGAAACACTTCCTAATCGTGTGGACGGTCGCCTTAAAGCGATACGTCTAAGCCTGAAGGAAGTGACTGGGCTTCAAAACTTTTGAGCGGCGGAACGGGGACCGTTAGGTTCCTGAACATTAAACCAACCACCTTGGAAGAAAGGGTGAATAACTAGGGATCAAGCAGAAAAAATGAGAATTGCCACATTGGCGTGACGCCACCAAAATGTTAGGAACAGACTGCCGGTTTGCACGGTGCTTTCCTGTCTGCCTCAGGCTCATTTTTTTTAGCTCTATCGGCCTTATTCTAGACAGCTTTTCTTTCTCGCAGTTGAAATTTTGCCAGCTAAACCTACAGAAATGAATGATGGATAAGCAGCAAGGTCCTACCCAAGGAAAGATTCTAATCCTCATCCGCATCGTCCAATTATTAGTTTTCCTGTATTTATTTCT
>JAPUHZ010000376.1 GCA_027297485.1 Deltaproteobacteria bacterium | reverse complement strand
ACCAAGATCACTACCACGATGAGATATGCCCATCTTGCCCCGAAGCACGTGGCTGATGCTGTAGCAAAACTAGACTCAAGACTGGCACAAAACCGGAACACGGGGCTACCTGGAAGATCGCAAGCTACTGAAATTTCAGGTAGATCTAGAGGAAGCCGACTTCTCGGGCTAAGATGACCGCCTGGTTAAATCCTCTCCAGCGCAGTCTCTTCGGATGGAGAGGCACGGGGATGATGATATCTAAAACGCACCCTTGGAGAAACTCGGAACAGCCTCTGGCCATAAGCCGGCCTAAGGGTCTTCCCAAAGACACCTTGCGTCCGTACTTGAATCGCTGCAGGACCTGACGTAGGGGGTGATCTTCGTTTTCTTCTCTGGGATAGCAGGCCCAGGCACGCGCCTTAAGAAAAAAGGGGGCACGCATCAGACAGCCGCCGCATAGATGGTCCTCTCCGGTCGTGTCTAAAAAGGGGCGTCCACAGGTGGCACAAAGGGGATGGGAAACCAGACGGATATTTTCTCGGCAGGCGCGACAAAAGCACTCCTCATCCTGACCGACAATCCTATCTCTACAAGAGCGGCAACGCGGCGGGTAGAGCCAATCCAGAACGGATCCGAAATTCAGAGCGATAGCGTCCAAAGACTCACTCATGAATTAAGCAGCGGCCGGTCATTTCCTGGGGTTGGGGAATACTGAGCAGCCTCAGAATGGTTGGAGCGACATCGATGGCTGTTCCCGGACTCAACCGATAGGCTTTCAATGGCTCATCGACTAGGATCAAGGGCACCGGGTTGGAGGTATGGGCCGTGTGGATTTCACCTGTTTCGTAGTGTGTCATCTGTTCCGCATTGCCATGATCACCGGTGATGATCACCCGACCTCTCTTTTCCAATACAGCCTGCACGACTTTGCCCACGCATTCATCCACGACCTCACAGGCGCGTATAGTAGCCTCGAAATTCCCCGTATGACCCACCATGTCGGCATTGGCATAGTTCAGGATCACGAGACCGTAGGGCTGTCCCTGGATCTGCTTGATGAGCGCCTCTGTGATCTCATAGGCGCTCATGGCGGGCTTGAGGTCATATGTAGAAACCTCCCTGGCTGAGGGGATAAGGATGCGGTCTTCGAGGGGAAATTCTCTCTCTTCCCCTCCGTTAAAAAAGTAAGTAACGTGAGCATATTTTTCCGTCTCGGCGATGCGGAGCTGATGGATTCCTTGCCGACTTACAATCTCGCCCAGGATCTCTCTCCGCTCTCCGTGGGCAAAGGCTACGGGCAGGCCAAAGGTCTTGTTGTACTCAGTCATGGTGACAAAGGACGAAAGAGGGATACGCCGCTTACGTTGAAATTCCTTAAAGTCCTCCTCGATAAAGACCCGTGTCAATTGGCGTGCCCGATCAGCCCTGAAGTTAAAGAAGACCACTGTATCTCCATCCTGGATCATACCTTCAGGAAGGCATTGCTCGATCACGGTGGGAAGGACAAATTCATCCGTGACTCCGTCTTGATAGCTCTTACGAATCGCCTCTGCGGGAGAGGCTGCCTGAATTCCAACTCCCTCGGTGAGGGCCAAATAAGCCTTTTCTGTCCTTTCCCATCTCTTATCCCGGTCCATGGCATAGTATCGTCCACTAAGGCTTGCAATCTGAACTCCTGGGTAAGCCTTGAGCTTCTCACCGAACTTAAGCAAAAATCGCTCCCCGCTTGTCGGTGGAGTATCCCTACCGTCTAAAAAGAAATGGAGAAAAATCGGTTTGACCTTTTCTCTCCACCCTAGCTCTATGAGCGCCTCCAGGTGCCGTTGATGGCTGTGAACGCCTCCGTCTCCTAATAAACCCATGAGATGGAGCCTTCCCTTGGTTCGTCTGGCTGTCCTTAGAGCCTCAAGAATAGTCGGATTGGAAAAAAAACTGCCATTGTCAATGGCGCGGTGGATGAGTGTAAGGTCCTGGTGGAGGATACGCCCAGAGCCAAGATGCATATGGCCGACCTCAGAGTTTCCCATCTGCCCCTCGGGCAGCCCTACATGCAGCCCCGAGATAGAGATTATGGTAGAGGGATAGGACTGAGACAGGGAGTCCATGTTAGGGGTGGATGCCTGGGTTATGGCATTCCCCTCCTTCCGTGGATTGACCCCCCAACCGTCTAGGACAATAAGGACAACGGGTCTTGGATCGTGCAAGAGGCGGGCTCCTTTCTCTCCTCTCTAAAAAAACCCGGCACGGAGCCGATAGGGCGTCTCTTTACTGGTCAAGATAGGTGTTCGGTCCTACTGCGAAACTGATTGACGAGGGTCGAATAGGGCTCGGGAAGCTCCACTTGGGGGGCATGACTCCAAAGTCCCTCGAGATTGTAAAATTCCCTGACCGGTTGATAAAAGATATGGACGATGACATCGGAGAAATCCATCAAGACCCATTGACCTCGGCTGATGCCCTCGGTGGACAGGGGGCGAATCCCCATTTTACCGAGGTTCTCTTCAATCCCTTGCGCAATGCTCTGGACCTGTCGATCGGAACGACCGGAGCAGATGATAAAATAGTCGGCGATGGAAGTGACCTCACGAACCTCCATTAGGATCAGATCGTAGGCCTTTTTCTCCAGCGCGAAACGACTAAGGAAAACTGCCTTTTCCCAGGAGTCAATCCTTGTCAATCTCGTTATCGTCCCTCCCGGCGCCCTCGATACAGCCCTATTTTTTTGATGTAGCTCTCAACCTCCAAAGGAACGAGATAGCGAATGGACTTCCCCTCCTTTAGACGATCTCGGATCTCTGAGGCCGCAATGGCAATGTCCGTGAGTCGGAAGAAAAAGAGAACCGTGCCACTCTTATGCCGGTAAAGTTTCTTGCGCGGATGATAACAAAATAGCCTCCGCACCGCAACGGGCATGCGGCCGAGCGACATCGAGTCTGTGCACCCGGGTCTCGAGGTCACAATAAAATGGCAGAAGGAAAATATTTCCTGGAAGTCCTTCCAGGAACCGATCTCACGAAAAGCATCCATACCGAGGATAAAATAGAGTGAATCTTTCGGCGATAGTGATTTGGCAAAATGACGGATCGTATGGATGGAGTACGATTTGCCAGGCCGCGAGAGCTCCACAGTTGAGAGTGCAAAACCGGGATTTTTAGCGATGGCCAGACGAACCATTTCAAGACGATCCCGTGCCGATGTGGTGGGTTGCCTTTTCTTGTGAGGGGGAATAGAGGCTGGAACGAACAGGAGACGGTCCAGGGAAAACGCCTCTCGGACCTCCTCGGCGCTACGGAGGTGACCCCAGTGGATCGGGTCAAAGGTGCCGCCAAACAGGCCGATCTTCATAATGAGCTGAAAAGCCCTACTTTCAGGCTGGTCAAAAAGGTCCCGGATGCAAGGCGCCCGTTGAGCGCGTCCGTGATAGCCGCCCGACGGGAGTGTCTTGAAGGGCCGATTAACCGGACGAGGAGATTCATTCGTATCTCAGAGATGCTATCGGCGAGTTGGTGAGCGTAAGAGGACCGTATTGCATCGGACCGGAAAAATAATCCCCGGCAGGCTGATGGCATGTGGGCCTTTTTCAACAGTCTGTTCATTCTCTAATCTGCCCGTCGCCAAAGACTACAAACTTTGTCGTGGTCAGCTCCTCTAGACCCATAGGCCCGAAGGCATGGATCTTGCTCGTGCTAATCCCGATCTCAGCCCCTAGGCCTAATTCCCCTCCGTCATTGAAGCGCGTCGAGGCATTGACCAGGACGACCGAGGAGTCGACCCGGTCGAGAAACTCCCTGGCCCTTTGGTAGTTCGAGGTCACGATAGCTTCCGTGTGGTGCGAGCCGTACCGGTCGATATGATCGATGGCGTCATTCATCTCCTTCACCACTCGGACCGAGAGGATGAGGTCCAAATATTCGGTTGTCCAATCCACTTCACTAGCGGGCTTCACCCCGGGGACCAAGGCGCGAGTCCTGTCACAGCCACGGATCTCCACCCCTGCCCTTTGGAGCTTGGCGATCATGGAGGGAAGAAAGGTAGGGGCGGTATCCTCGTGGACGAGCAATGTCTCCATCGCATTGCACACAGCCGGCCGTTGGACCTTGGCATTCATGCATATGCGCTCCGCCACCTCCAGGGATACCTCGCTATCCACATAAATATGGCAGACCCCTTTGAAATGTTTGATCACGGGAACACGAGCGTTTGCAGCCACCATACGGATCAGCTCTTCCCCCCCACGAGGAATAATCAGGTCGATGTAATCCTCCAGTTGAAGCAGCTCATGAACCATCCCCCGGTCTTTCGACTCCACGACCTGAATCGCCGCTTCCGGGACCCGAGTCTCGGCGCAGGCCTCCCGCAAAATCCCGCCGATGGCACGGCTGGAGAAGTGGGCCTCACTTCCCCCTCGCAAAATCACTGCGTTGCCCGACTTTACGCAGAGAGCGGCAGCGTCGGCGGTAACATTCGGCCGGGCCTCGTAGATGATCGCAATGACCCCGAGCGGGATGCGCATCCTTCCCACCTGAAGGCCATTGGGCCGACGCCACATTTTTACAACCTCCCGCACCGGATCAGGCAGGGCAGCGACCTCCTTCAGCCCCTTGGCCATAGCCTCGATGCGGCTGGGATTCAGGGCAATCCGGTCGAGCAGCGCAGTGGAGAGTCCAGCCTTACGGGCCAGATCTAGATCTTCTTTGTTTTTTCTCAAAAGGAGTTCTTTTTGTCCTTCAAGGCGGTCAGCCATCAGGAACAAAGTCCGGTTTTTCTCCTCGGATGAGACCTGGGCCAGTCGGCGCGCGGCTTCTTTAGCTTTTTGCCCTAACAGGATTGCGCTATCCTTCAATGACATTTCTTTATCCAAAGCAGACAAACCTCTTTTCCCTTCAAAGAAGCACCAGGTCATCCCGATGGATGATCTCGTCATAGGCCTTGTAGCCGAGGACCTTTTCGATCTTACTTGTATGCAATCCCTTAATCTGGTTCAACTCCAGGGCACTGTAGTTAACCAGCCCACGGGCGAACTCCCGTCCTTGAAGATCGAGACAACGGACACATTCTCCGACCCCGAAAGAGCCACGGATCTCTTTCAGGCCGGACGGCAGGAGACTCTTCCCTTTTTGGACCAGGGCGTCATAAGCCCCCTGGTCCACAATGACCTCTCCCGATGGTTTTAAGTTGTAGGCAATCCAGTGTTTGCGGTTAGCCAAACGGTTCTCCACCGGAAGGATCAACGTGCCCGTCTCCTCTTTCACATTAAAGATCTTCGCTAGGATCCCGGCATCCAGGCCGTTGGCGATAAGTGTAGGAATCCCCGCGGCGGCGGCCTTTTCCGCCGCACTGATCTTTGAGGAGACCCCACCAGTTCCGTACCGGCTCTGGCTCTCCCCGCTGAGCCTCTTCTTGGATCCCTTAATATCCTCGATCAGGGAGACCAATTGTGCCCCCTCATGGAGGCGGGGGTCGCAGTCGTAGATGCCATCCACGTCGCTGAGGACCACCAAGAAATCCGCTTCGAGCAGAGTGGCCACGAGTGAAGAAAGATGGTCGTTATCTCCAAACTTCATTTCCTCGACGGCTACCGTGTCGTTCTCGTTCACAACCGGGATGATATTCGAATCCAACAAGGTCTGGAGGGTATGCTTGGCGTTGAGATAGCGACGCCGATTGGCCAGATCCTCGTGGGTCAGGAGGACCTGGGCAACGTTTTTGTTAAAGCGCGAGAAATACTTTTCATAAATGGCCATCAGTTTGATTTGACCTACCGCTGCCAGGGCCTGTTTTTGCGGAATCGTTTTGGGTCTTTCCTTGAGTCCGAGTCGGGTCATTCCTGCTGCTACAGCCCCGGAGCTGACGACAACGACCTCCTTGCCCTGATCATGGAGAGTACTCAGACCCTTCACCAGCCCTTCGATCCTGCCCTCTTCTATCCCCTCCGGGGAAGAGAGGATCTGGCTTCCAATCTTGACGACCACACGGTGCACGTGGCCTAAAAAGCGTTTCTTATAGTCCTGCTGCAACATGCTTCTCGCCTTCACCCGTTTTCGCTTCCTCCATCTTCTCCCCTATCAAGCTTTTAAGTTTCCGCAATCCCTCGCCCGTAACCGCGGAGATAGCAAAGAAGGTGAGGCAAGCAGGGGCAAGAAGCTTTTCCAAGATCTGAAGCTTTGCCCTACCCTCCGGCAGATCGATTTTGTTTGCCACTACAATCTGCGGTTTTTGAGCCAGGGCCGGATCAAAGAGCTTGAGCTCCCGATTCACCGTAACCCAATCGGCCATGGGATCTTGCTCCCCGATCTTAGAAGCGTCAAGCAAATGGATCAAGAGACTTGTTCGGCTCACGTGCTTTAAGAACTTGTGTCCCAGGCCCTCTCCCCGGTGGGCTCCCTCAATAAGTCCGGGAATATCCGCAACCACAAAACTCTTCCCTTCTCCATAGGCAACGACACCCAGATTGGGGACCAGCGTCGTAAACGGATAGTCGGCAATTTTCGGCCGCGCAGCAGAGATGGCAGCGATAAGCGTAGACTTGCCAGCATTAGGCAGACCAATGATCCCCACGTCGGCCAAGAGTCTGAGCTCGATATCGAGATCTCTCTCCTCCCCGGGAAGACCGGGTTGAGCCTGACGCGGGCTCCTGTTCGTGGAGGAAACGAAGTGGGCATTTCCCTTGCCCCCTCTACCTCCGGTCGCAACTACAACGCGATTCCCTGTAGTTTTAAGATCTGCCAAGATTTCCCCGGTGCGCATGTCTCGAATGACCGTTCCTACAGGCACGGCGATGACTCTATCCTCCCCTCTCCTTCCGTGTTGGTCTTTTCCCCTGCCGTGCTCTCCTCTGCCGGCCCGGTATAGTCTCTGGTAGCGCAGATCCAGCAAGGTAGCGAGCTGCAGATCCGCCGTAGCTACTACATCACCTCCGTCCCCACCGTTTCCCCCATTCGGTCCACCACGCGGCACATTCTTTTCCCTGCGAAAGCTCACACATCCGCGTCCTCCGTCACCAGCCTGGACCTTGATCTTTACTTCGTCGATGAATTTCATGAATCCTATAACTGCTCCGCAGGCAAAAAAAAAGCCCCGAAAGGGGCTTTCTCTCCGGGAGGAAAGGATCTAAATGGGAAGCACGCTTACCTGCTTTCTGTATCTGTCAAAGCGCTCATAGGAGACCACCCCATTGATCTTGGCAAACAGGGTGAAGTCCCGGCCCATCCCGACATTTCTCCCTGGGTGGATGCGCGTCCCGAGCTGGCGCACCAGGATGTTGCCTGCACGCACGCTTTCTCCCCCAAAGACCTTGACCCCCCGTCTCTGCCCCCGGCTATCTCTCCCGTTACGAGAGCTTCCTCCTGATTTCTTATGAGCCATAGATTTGCTCCTTCAACTATCCCTGAATCTCCAGGATTTTGAGCGTGGTCAACTTCTGTCGGTGCCCCCGCTTACGACTGTAGCCCTTCCGTCTCTTCTTCTTGAAAACGATGATTTTCTTGGCTAATCCCTGTTCGATAATCTCTCCAGCGACTTTCACGTCAGGCAGAGTCGGAGTCCCTATTTTAGCCTCTCCGTTACCTCCGACGAATAACACCTCATCCAGTGTGACCTGATCCCCCACCTGACCAGCGAGTTTCTCCACCCGGAGAATATCTCCCTGCGATACGCGGTATTGCTTCCCGCCGGTTCTAATGACTGCGTACATCACTGATTTCCCTTAAAATAATTTTTAATCAAAATCCTCCCCAAAGTCAACCTAAGGACGCAGAGCGCCCTCCTTTTTGATCATTCTCACGTCCACGGCTACAACCCCTGATCCTTTTGCACGGACTATCAGGGGGTTGACTTCGAGGTCTGAGAGACAGGACCTATAAGGAACAAACAAATCGGAAAGGCCGGTGATGGTGTGGACCACGGATATCCCTTCAACTCTTTTAACATCGCCAAGGCCTCTCTCTCATCCACAGGTAAAAGCCGCAGAACGACATCCTTGAGCACCTCGACAAAGATCCCTCCGAGTCCCACTATGATGACCGGTGGGATTAACCAGATAGATCTTGCCCCGGTAGCCGCCTTCCTTGAGATTATGAAAGATTCGAGTGGGCCATCACCCCTTGGGCGAAGCACCGATTATAGCAACTGAGCGCGCACGGAGGAGATTCTCCGCTGGACGCAGATTCCCTCTTTCACTTTGCTCGTTCACCTTGCTAAAAGAATTTTGGATATTTCGGAAAGGGTCTGTGCGTCAAAGTACGGCGTTGTGTCGGCATGTCAATTTACTGCTTTCTCTTATCCATCGGTATATAGTCGCGTTTATCCGCCCCTTTATATATCTGTTTCGGACGCGCGATCTTCTGGTCCGGATCAAGCAACATCTCCTCCCATTGGGCGACCCAACCCGAGGTCCGAGGGATGGCAAAGAGGACGGGGAACATGTCCATAGGAAACCCAACGGACTGATAGATCAGCCCGGAGTAAAAATCGACGTTGGGATAGAGTTTACGCGTGATAAAATAGTCGTCTTCCAGGGCGATCCGTTCCAGCTCTAGCGCAATGTCTAAGAGTGGATTGCGCCCTTTGATTTCAAAGACCATATCCGCGATTTTCTTGATGATCTTGGCTCTGGGATCGTAATTTTTATAAACGCGATGGCCAAAACCCATCAGCCTCCCCTGTCCTCCCTTGACCTTCTTAATGAACCCAGGAACCTTGCCCTTGGAACCAATCCCCATCAGCATCCTAAGCACGGCCTCGTTGGCCCCGCCATGGAGCGGTCCGTAAAGTGCAGCGGCTGCAGCGCCGACGGCTGAATAGGGATCAGCATGCGAGCTGCCCACGCCCCGCATGGCATGTGTGCTGCAATTCTGCTCGTGGTCCGCATGGAGGATGAAAAGAACATCCAATGCCTTTTCTAAAATCGGATCCGGTTGGTACTTGAGCTCGGTCATCTTGAATAACATGTTGAGGAAATTTCCCGTATAACTGAGGTCGTTGTCCGGATAGGCATAGGGCATCCCAATAGTGTGGCGATACGCAAAGGCAGCCAGGGTCGGCATCTTGCCGACAAGGCGACAGGTCTGTTTTTTGCGCGACTCCGGATCGAATATATTTTTGGCATCAGTATAGAACGTCGATAAGGCCCCCACAGCGCTCACCAGCATTCCCATGGGGTGGGCATCGTGGTGAAACCCGTCGATGAACTTCTTGATATTTTCATGCAGGATGGTGTGGTGGGTTACGTTATGGCTCCATTCCTCCAATTGGGGTTTGGTGGGGAGCTCGCCGTACAAGATCAGATAGGCGGTCTCTAAATAGGTGCTATTCTCGGCTAATTGCTCAATGGGATAGCCGCGGTAGCGCAGGATCCCTCGATCACCATCAATATAGGTGATTTTGCTCTGGCAGGCGGCGGTGTTAACGAAGCCCGGGTCATAGCTGACCAGACCGGAATTGTCCTCCGAGACCCTGATCTGGCGCAGATCGGTGGCATTGATCGCCCCGTTATGGACAGGGATTTCGTATCTCTTCCCCGTCCGGTTATCGATAATAGTCAGCGTGTCTGATGCCATAGTATTTATCCTCCGCCCGCCCCCACGCAGGCCATTAAATATATTTTCATTTACTGAATATTAGCATACCCCGCAGCTAGCCGCGGGCACATAACCGATGGGGTTTCCAAAGGGGAGGAGCGGTAGCTCTTCCCCCATAGATCTTCCCTTGGGCCGACCACGGGGTTTCAAACCCCGTGGTCGATATAATTTGATTAAAACATCCTTGACCGGTGGTCAATTCTGCCTCAAGCTGCTTCCGAAGTCAGAGTCCACTTTACCTCCCAGGCTCTCCGCTCGCGGGAAAGGCACGCCATTGCCGCGGGTGGAAATTCTATGATCTCATTTTCCGGATCTCCCACAACCAGCATGGAGACAAGCCGGCTAACATGAGGAAGGTGGCCTACCAACATTAAGGGCTCTCGAGCTGCCTCCAGCTCGGCCCTGGCCGCCAGGGGGTCATCCTCGGGAGACAACCCGTTTATCTCCCGAACCCCGCGCCGAGGAGAAAGAGACTGTGCTAAAATCTCCGCTGTTTGTTTTGCCCTAAGCTTGCCGGAATGAAGGATCTCAGTAATCCATATCTCTTTTGCTGCCGCGGAACGGGCCACCTTTTCTACCTCTATTCGCCCCTGATCGCTCAATGGGCGCCGCGGATCTTCCGGCCCAGATTTTGCCTTCCCATGCCGCACTATATAAAAATCCATAAACCACCGGTGATGCATCGTCCAATTCGGGTTGATCCTTGTGCCATAGGAAGTTGCAAATTGATAACGGTGATATAGTATGCCATGCGATCATTTGCAAATCTATGACTGAAAAAGATTCCAGCTCCCGTGGTTGAGTTTCAGCACGTAAACAAGTGGTACGGGTCGCTTCACGTCCTAAGGGATATCAACCTCAGGATCGAGAAGGGAGAGGTGGTGGTGGTTTGCGGTCCAAGCGGCAGCGGAAAGAGCACCCTCATTCGCTGCATCAACCGACTGGAACCTATCCAGTCGGGGGAGATTGTAGTGGACGGTCTCTCGCTCTCCGATCCCGCCTTGAACATTTCACGCCTTCGTGCTGAGGTAGGACTGGTGTTCCAGTCGTTCAACCTCTATCCTCACATGACGGCACTCGACAACATCATGCTTGCTCCGCTCAAGGTTAAAGGGCTCTCGCGCGCCGAGGCGGAAAAGATCGCCATGGCGCTCCTGGAACGCGTGGGGATTCCCGACAAGGCCGGCGCTTATCCTGCCAATCTCTCCGGTGGCCAGCAGCAGCGCGTGGCGATAGCCCGTGCCCTGGCCATGCAGCCCAAGATCATGCTCTTCGACGAGCCCACCTCAGCGCTGGACCCGGAGATGATCAACGAGGTCCTTGAGGTCATGACCGACCTGACCAAGGAAGGCATGACGATGATGGTGGTCACCCATGAGATGGGGTTCGCCCGCCGGGTGGCCCACCGGGTGGTCTTCATGGACGAGGGGCAGATAGTAGAACAGAACGAGCCTGAAGTGTTCTTCGCCTCCCCGAAGTTGGACCGAACGAAGCTCTTCCTCAGCAAGATTCTTTCTCACTAAATATGAAGGGGGCTCTTATGAGACGACTGCTTAGCTTTGTGCCGGCGCTGACACTGACACTGATAGGTGTGGCCCCGGCGGTCGCAGAAACCACGCTAGAAAAAATCGGTCGGACCGGCACGTTGACGATCGGCACGCGCACTGGCTCGCCGCCATTTGGCTTTATCAACAAGCAGAACGAGTGGGTGGGCTTTTCCATCGACCTCGTCGAGCAAGCGATCGTGCCGGTTATCTCTCGAAAGCTCGGTAAGCCCATCAAGGTCGAGAAAAAGGAATCCACTCCGCAGACGCGCATCCCACTGCTGACGTCAAAGGCCGTGGACCTGATCGCGGAGACGATGACCGACACGCGCCCACGGCGCGAAAGTGTGGATTTTAGCCTGACGTTCTTCGTGACCGGCGCCCAGTTCCTAGTAAAGAAAGGGAGCCCCATCAAGGGGATCCAGGATATCGCCGGCAAGCGCATCGCCGCCCAGCAAGGCTCAACGAACGCCAAGATCATCCGTAAGCGCGTTCCAAGCGCTCGGCTGCAGGAATTCCCCGATCAGCCGGCCGCATTCCAGGCGCTCGTTCAGGGCCAGGTTCATGCCTACACCAACGACGGCATCCAGCTTGCAGGGCTTAAGGCCAAGGTCCGGAAGCCGGATGACTGGAGGATCGTCGGAGATTTCTATTCGTATGAGCCCTACGGCATGGCGATGAGGAAGAATGATTCCGACTTTCGCCACTTGGTGAACGTCGGCCTGATGGAGGCAATCGAGTCGGGCAAATACTTCAAGCTATACGACAAGTGGTTCGGCCCAAAGGGAGAGGTGCCCTATCCGCTGACCACAGAGAGTAGGCGCTTCCTTCAGATGCAAGTAGTGCCGAAGTGAAAAAAGGCATTAGGCACGAGGCATCAGGCAACAGTAAGACGGTTTACCTTTGTGTGCTTCCGACTATTGCCTATCGCCTGATGCCTGCTTTTTAAGATGAACTACCAGTTTGACTGGAGTGTGCTTTGGAGCGGCCAGTCCGGTGCCTGGCTGCTCCAGGGGCTCATCACGACGCTTGAGATTTCGGCGCTGGCCTGGGCGCTCGCGGCCGCGCTGGGGGTTCTATCGGGCGCGCTCCGCACGGTGCCTGTCCCGCCCCTGCGCTTGCTCGCGGCCTTCTACGTCGAGTTCTTCAGGAACGTGCCGCTCCTCGTCTGGATGTTCTTCTGGTACTTTGGCGTCCCACCGCTCCTCCCACTGCCACTTCAGGAGTGGCTGTTCAACCACGGCGCCGAGTTTTGGGCCGGCATGTTCGCCCTCGGAGTCTATCACGGCGCCCGCTTCTCCGAGGTGATTCGCTCGGGGATTCAGTCGATCCCTAAGAGTCAGTTTGAGGCCGCTGTTTCCACGGGGCTCACAGTGGCACAGGCCTATCGCCTGGTCATCATCCCCATCGCACTCCGGCTGATCGTCCCCCCGATTACAAACGAGTCCTTGAACCTACTGAAGAACTCGTCGGTCGCCATGACCATCAGCGTCGCCGAGTTGACGTTCCAAACACGCCAGATCGAGACCTACACGGCCAAGGCGTTAGAGGCCCTCACAGCAGGAACCGTGATCTATTTGGCCCTCTGCCTCGCTATCGCCTCAGTAATGGCTCGAGTTGAGCGACGCTGTGCCATCCCGGGCCTGATCGCCCGGGTCAGCCCCGCGGAGCATTGAGCATGGACTTCGGCGTCATTGTCAATAATTTTGGGTTCCTCATGGTCCAGGGCTTTCTGGGCTTCGGGAACTTTGTGGGTGGCACGCTCAGGCTGGCGATCCCCGCCATCATCCTTGGTTTCATCTTGGGAATCTTTATCGGCTTGGGGCGGCTGGCTCGCTCCCCCTGGATCCGGCTCCCCGCGACAGCCTACGTGGCGTTCTTTCGCGGCGTGCCTCTTGTCATGGTGATTTTCTGGTTCTGGTTCGCTATTCCGATCCTGCTTGGCGTTCCGCTGCCGGAGTATGGGGTGGCGCTCGCTGCCTTCGTGGTCTTCGAGGCGGCCTATCTCGGAGAGATCGTCAGGGCGGGAATCCAATCGGTGCCACGGGGACAAGTGGAGGCGGCGACGGCCACAGGGCTAACTCAAGCTCAGACCATGCGCCACGTGATCCTGCCCCAGGCCCTTAGAAACATGATTCCGGCGCTGGTCACCCAGTTCATCGTGCTCTTCAAGGATACGTCGCTGGCGTCCATCATCGGCTACGTCGACCTGACCAAGGCCGCCCAGATCGTGAACAACCGCGAGATCCGCCCCTTTGAGCTCTACCTTTTTATCGCAGTCGTTTACTGGCTCTGCAGCTACGGGATGTCCCGCTACGCCCGTTACCTGGAGCGCCGCCTTACCCCTGCTTGAGCTACTCAAAAACAAAGTCAGAGCGGATTTAGCCTTGAGAGCGATGTCGTTTTAGAGGCGAAGATTTTTTCGTTAACGGAGTTTTCTGCCATTGACAACCGGCGGCCTCAAGCTGATAGTTAGGCAACCTCTATCAGCTTCAGACTTGACAACGTATACCAATACTTGTATGTTGAGCCGTGCCGGACAACCCTCTGTTTTGGCTCGGATCTTCCCGGAAGGATCTCCAAGCTTTTCCTCCGGACGTACGCCGCGTCGCCGGGTTCCAACTGCGGCGTGTCCAGCAGGGGCTTGAGCCGAACGACTGGAAGCCGGTGCCCACTGTTGGGCCCGGTGTTCGGGAGATTCGTATCCACACCGGACTCGAACATCGAGTCTTCTATGTTTCGAAGTTCACGGAGGACGTTTACGTGCTTCACGCGTTCGAGAAGCGAGCCAGGAAAACGCCGAAACGGGACCTGGAACTCGCCCGAGACCGGTTTCGTGCCGTGGTTATGAAGCGACGGACTGACAATTTCACCGAGAGGTAGGCTTAAAATGAAACTCAAGGTAACTCGATCAAGCGGCAACGTTTTTCGGGATCTGGGTTTTCCTTCCGACGAGGCCGAGCATCTACTCGTCCGGTCGGACCTGATGATCAAGGTCCAGAAACTAATCGCGTCCCGACGTCTCAAGCAGGCCGAGGTGGCCAAAATTCTCCGTGTAACGCAGCCTCGGGTGAGTGACCTGCTTCGCGGCCGGATCAACCTCTTCAGCACCGACATGCTCATCGACATGCTCGCCCGCCTGGGTGTCCGTGTGCGGCTCGTCCTCAAACCGTCCCGCCGCGGCCTCAAGGCTGCCTAACGCCAGCGGTAAGGTGCCGCCGAGGAACGTGCCGAGAGAACCGCAAGCGCGCTTCCGGCGGTCACCTTGATCGGCAGGTTAGCCTGCATCATTGCGGATCCTCGTAAGCTCTCGCACGCCCTTGTACATTTGCTGATACTCAGTCACTGCTTCGTCACTGAAAATGTACTGCCGAGATAGCTTGAAAGCGATGGTCTGAGCGACTCGCACAAGAAACATTGCATGACATTCATAAGGAGCGTGGCCCTCGGGATGCCAGATACCAGGACGCTCGGCGGTGTAGTGATGCAGAAACCCCCGAAGTTCGACGATGCCATCAATGACTTCGTCGACCGTTTTGCCGCAGTAGCAGCCCTCGAACTCTGCAAGTGTCTGCGGACCAGGACGAAAGTCAGCAAGAGGTTGAGGCGCGGAAAGAATCTCTTCGAGCGCACTTCGAAGCTGGCTCGCTTTCTTGAACTCTGCTTTGACTTGGTAGTTCTTTGTCTTTCCGCATCCGAATAGCGACTCAAACATGAAATAGAAGTCGTAGTCAGCCTCAATGTGTCGCTTTTCGAGAAAATCGTTGCGCCCTTTCCGGAAGAAACTAAGGGCGACCTCAGTAGATCGGGCTCGACGTGCCGCAAGGAACGACCGCGCAACGAGATCGAAAGTGATCATTGGACGAGCCTCGTCGGGAGGCGACTTCCTCGATGGCCCGAATGAGAACAACTCCAACTGAGCCCTCTCTTCTTCCGATTCGGCCTCCCAATTTTCGCCGGGAGACTCTATTTCGATCGAGGAAAGGCCATAGATGGCAAGGAGGCCTTCGATGA